>DATCKF010000123.1:0-2586 GCA_036562395.1 Bacilli bacterium | reverse complement strand
GGTTATGAAATTGGTTATGATATGTATCCATTTACCTATGGGGCATCAACAATCTCAGTCATTCTTCCTAGCTGGTACTTAAAACTTTCAAAAGAAGAACGAAGAAAACCATTTAATAAATTTAAATTAAAATTAATTATTAATATTACAAAGAAATTACTCGGAATTGATTTTAGCGATTTAGTAATTAGTTATATCGAAGGTCATCCAGAATATGAGGGAAGAACGGTTGCGGAAATCGCAAAATCTGAAGACACAAATCCTTTCGATATGTATATTAAGCTTGTGGAAATGTCGGAAGGGAAAGGACGTATTATGCTTGGTCGTTATTATAATGAAGACATTATTAAAAAACTTATGGCCGATGATTTATCGATATATATGACTGATGCATGGTATGAAGAAAATGGTACTCAAAACGGAGGTACTTTTCAAGCTTTCCCATTATTCTTAGAAAAAACCAAAGAACATAAGTTTAATTTAGAAGATACGATTCATAAAATGACCGGAGCAACTGCTGATCGTTTCCAAATTCCAAATCGTGGATATATCAAAGAAGGTTATGCTGCTGATATTACAATCTTTAATTATGATGAAATCAGTGTTAATAAAGCAGATCCAAGTGAAACGCCAAAAGGAATTAAATATGTACTTATTAATGGACAAATAGTACTTGCAAATAATGAATATCTAAATATTAAAAATGGTCAATTAATAACAAAAACAAGAAGCTAATTGCTTCTTGTTTTATTTTTATTCTTGTTCATTTGGATTTTTAACATACTTCAAACTGTCATAATATGTATCGATATAGAATTGAACAATTCTTTCAACTTGATTTTCTTTATTTACATCTGGATCTGTAAATTTAAAACTATCAAGATTTTCTAATGTCATATACATAAATTGAAGTTGAGTATAATTTGATCCACGCAATTCATCACGGATAGGTGTAAAGTATTGTTTAATACTTTGTTCTTCTGCACGTGTTAAATCACTATCAAGATCATTTTCTTCAAATTCTTCATAACGTTTTACAAGGTCAAGTGAAGGTAGAGTTAAGATTACAGTTTCACCATTAACAGTCGTATTAGGACGTTTTGTGGTTTGGGTGTTAACATAAATATGATATCCATATTCAGTTACAATATAATCTTTTTCATATGATTTATCATAAACAACAATATTTGAACCAAAATTATCATTTGCTTCAGCTTCATTCCAAATTTCACGAACAGCTTCTTCAAAAGGTTTTACCATTTTTCCTGCAGTAATTGTTAATGATTCAAATTTAACTTTTAATCCTGCTGTTTTATATTTTGCGAAACGATAATCTTCAGCATCGGGAATAATCCAGTCAGTTTCTTCACTATATTTTGGTTGTGATGCAATATCTTGAGGAAGATGAGCTACAAATCTTGGTGTGTTTTCATAAGCTTCAATAACTTCAGTTTCTAAGAATTTACGCATCTTTGTTGTTCTCTTTGTTTTGAGTTCAGCTAAAATTTCATCATATAATTCTTGAGCAATTTCTCTTTCATAATCTGTCCAAGTTTCAGGATCTGTTGGTTTACCTTCAGCATCTTCTTTGAAGATTAATAGATGGTATCCTTGTGCAGATAAGAATTCATCATACATCTTTTGCATTTGTGGGGCATAAATTTCATCCCATAATGTTTGTGTTGTCTTTGTAGTTTGATCTTTGAATTCTTCAATAACTTTTTGATATAAGAAATACATCTTTAAGTCATGTTCATCTTCAACCATGATTCCATAATTATTGATGTAATAATCTCTTAAGAAGTTTTTCCATCCATATGTACGTGGATATCCTGAAGATTCATAAACACCATTCGAAAAATTACGTTTTGTCGTTTCAACTTGGAATTCAATATCTTTCCATGCTTTTTTATCTAAGACTTTACCTTCTTGATGTTTGCCTTTATATTCATAAATCTTATTATATTCACTATATAATAAAGATTCATAATTATAAAAATCAATTACAGATAATGGTCCATATTGAACGCTTAATTGTTTGAATAATTGATCAACACTATATTCAACACCGTTAAATCTTGCAACTAAGTTTTTACTTTCTTTATTAGTTTTTGGGAATGTTGAATCATATCCACTAATATATGCTGCTTCAAGAACTGGGTCATAAATTAGGAAGTCTTTATATTCACGACGTAATTCAGCAAGCTCTTTTTTGATTGTGCCTGTTTGATCTAATCTTTCATCTAAGATTTTTTCAATAATTTCGTCTTTTACATCTTCCAAATCAACTGGATCTTGATATTGAATTTTGAATACATAATAATAATTATTAGCGTTTGTCCATGTTTTAGGTTTAACACTAAATGATTGTAATAATTCGCTTCCTTCTGCTAAGTAAGCATCCAATCCTTCAACATATGACGCAATACCTTTATCTAATTTATCTAATTCAGCTTTAGTATAATAGAAAAGATTTTTGTCTTCTTGAGGATATTCTTTTTCTTCATCAACTAAGGTAGTATTGAAAACAATTTTACCATCAACTAGAGTATAATGAACGCCTTCTCTTACTACTAAGTTATCTAA
>DATCKF010000076.1:0-7207 GCA_036562395.1 Bacilli bacterium | reverse complement strand
CTAAATAACTTAAATAGATAAAGGCTTCATAAAAAGCCTTTTTTAAATTGTAATTATTGATAAAAATGATAATAATAATATCAATAATCGAAAATTATGATATAATTATTATTCGGAAAGGATAATGGAAATGGAACGATTACAAAAATATCTAGCAAGGTGTGGAGTTGCTTCACGTCGCAAAGCTGAAGAATTAATTAAAGAAGGAAAAGTAAAAGTAAATGGTGTTGTCGTTCAAGAAATGGGTGTAAAAGTAAGTGGCAACGATCTTGTTACTGTCAATGATGAACCAGTTGAGATTATTGAGAAGAAGTATCTTGTGATGAATAAACCGCGATATCTGATTTCTTCAGTGAGCGATGAAAAGGGTCGAGATACAGTAATATCAATTTTGCCTGATGTATATAAAAGCTATCGCCTTTTTCCTGTTGGTAGACTTGATTATGATACTAAAGGAGTATTATTGCTGACAAACGATGGTGAGTTTATGAATCTTCTTGTTGGCCCTCAATCAAAAATTGAAAAAGAATATTTAGTACGTGTTGATGGAATCATCAAAGCTGAAGACTTACGAAAACTTGCAAAGGGTGTTAATATTGATGGATATATGACACGACAATGTAAAACTTATTTAGAATCTATTGATAAGAAAAATAATTCTAGTTTAGTGGGCATTATTCTTCAAGAAGGTAAATACCATCAAGTGAAAAGAATGTTTGCAGCAATTGGATATGATGTTAAAAGGTTGACAAGAATAAGATTTGGAAATATAACTTTAGATGATTTAAAAGAAGGAGAAATTCGAGAATTAAAAATTCATGAAATAAAAACTTTACGAATATTAGCTCTTCAAGGTCCTCAAAATAAAAATTGATAAAAAAATTATCATTTTACATTTTTTAACACACTATTCAAGAATATATTATGAAACTCGGAAAAAAATAAAATAAATGTTGAAGTATTTTTCGCATTATGATATAATTAAAAGGTATAATTTTAGAGGTGTATTTATGAGCTGGCAGATTGCAATTGATGGTCCTGCTGGAGCTGGTAAAAGTACGATTGCGAAAAGAGTTGCTTCAAACTTAGGATTTAATTATCTTGATACTGGAGCAATGTATCGAGCCGTAACTTTAAAAGCTTTGCAGCTAAAAATCAATCTTGAAAATGAAAAGGAATATTCATTCCTCGAATCAACAACCATTGATTTTCAAGATGATAAGATTTTCCTTGATGGTCAAGATGTTTCAAAAGAAATTAGAAGTATAGATGTCACAACCAACGTCTCATTAGTTTCGAAGTTCAAATATGTCCGTGAGAAATTAGTTGCTCTCCAACAACAAATTGCCAATCATAAGAACATTATCATGGATGGTAGGGATATTGGAACAGTGGTTCTCCCACATGCCAATTTAAAAATTTTCTTGAGTGCAAGTGTTGAGGAACGCGCTAAAAGACGTTATCAAGAATTAGTTGAAAAAGGTACTTCGGGGATTTCATTAGATACAACCGTTAAAGAGATAATCGAAAGAGATCAAAAAGATAGCAATCGGGAAATAAGTCCACTCGTGAAAGCTAAAGATGCCATTGAAATAGATACATCCAATTTAAGTGTTGATGAAGTGGTTGAAAAAATCACAAGTTTAGTTATGGAAAGAGGTTACATTATGGAAAACGTTAAGTCTGAAAACGAAAAAATTGTTGAAACGAATGTTGAAGATGCTACAGTTGAAGATACTTCAGTTGATGAAATTGAAGATGATGTAGACGAAGTTGATGAAGTGAGTGATGCGGATTTTGATGATCAAGAAGATCATAATGAAGCTGGTGTAGAAGGAAAAAATGTTAAACCATTAAGACCAATGCAACTAGTAAAAGGTACAGTTACTGAAATTTATCAAGCAAAAAAACAATTAGTTGATAAAGATGGTAATGTTGTAAAAAAAGCAAAAGAGCAAAGATTATTAGTAAAATTAGAAAATGGTCAAGAAGGATTATTATTTAGAAAAGATGTCGCAAACATTACAGATGATCAAGATTTAGCTGATTTATTTATGGAAGGCGACGAACTAAATGTCATTGTAAAAAGAGTATATCCTGATGGTGGCAAAGTATTACTTTCAACAATCCTAGTTGAAAAACGTGAACGCATTAAAAAATTTGAAGAAGTCATTGCTAATCATGGATATTTCCCTGCAAAAGTAATTAAAGCTATTAAAGCTGGACTCATTTTACAATACGAAGATTATACTTGTTTATTACCACATACACAAATTCGTGTTGAACCTGAAGAATATGATTCTTTAGTTGGTCAAGAATTATTTGTTGCTCCAATTAGAGTTGATTATAATCGCATTCGTTTAATCGTTTCGCATACTGTAGCCACTGCCATAAGAAATAAAGAAAATAAAGAAAAGTTTATTGCAAATGTAAAAGTTGGTCAAGAATTTGAAGGTGTTGTTAAGAATATCGAATCTTATGGTGCATTTGTTGAAATAAGTGATGGTGTTGAAGGATTACTTCATATCTCTGAAATTTCTCATAATCGCATTATGAAAGTCGAAAAAGTCTTAAATGTTGGTGACACGGTTAAGGTAAAAGTTATCAAAGTTGAAGGCGAACATATTGGATTATCTCGTAAAGCTTTACTTCCAAATCATTGGAAAGATTATATTGATGCTCATAAACTTGATGACGTTGTAAAAGGTAAAGTAATTGAAATTAATCGTGCTGGTGTTGTTATTGCCTTAAATGAACATGTTCAAGGATTCTTACCAAAGAGTGAATTTACATGGGAAAAAGATACATTTATTGAAGATTATGTTCAAGTTGGTGATGAAGTTGAAGCTAAAATTATCGAACTTGACTTAAATAAAAAGCGAATTATTTTATCACGCAAACAATTAACTGAAAATCCTTGGGAAACATTAAATCTTAAAAATGGGGATAAAGTAACTGCAACAGTAATTAAAGTCTTAAATGATGGTGTAAAAGTTAATGTTGAAGGAGCAGCAGGATTCTTACCAAAAGGTAATTTTGGAAATATGAATGCGAATGAGTTTAAAGAAGGATCACAATTTGAAGCTAAAGTTAAAATGTTTGATCCACGCCATACAAAACTTGTTTTAACACTCCGTGAAAATGCACCACTTGACAAAAAAACTGTAAATAAATTTTTAAAACAACAAGAAAAAGGAACAAGTACATTAGGTGACTTTTTCGAAAGTTTTAAAGAGTAGGTAATAATATGCGTGGAGTTGTTGCCATAGTCGGACGACCTAATGTAGGTAAATCAAGTCTTTTTAATCGCATAATCGGTGAAAGGCTTTCTATTACAGATGATGCTAGTGGTATCACCAGGGATCGAATTTATGGTAGAGCTTCATGGTTAAATCAAGAATTTTCGATTATTGATACTGGGGGGATCATCTTAAAAGATGAGCCCTTTTCTAAAGAAATAAGAGCCCAAGCAGAACTCGCTATTGATGAGGCTGATGTCATCATCATGGTTGTCGATGCCAGAAGTGGATTAACTACAGCTGATGAGGATGTTTTTAATATTCTTAAGCGTAGTAATAAACCTGTGATTGTTGCTGCTAACAAAGTTGATGACGGTTCAATGGTTGATTTAATTTATGAATTTTACCAATTAGGATGTGAATATGTCGTTGGAATAAGTACTTTACACGGTATCGGAATGGGAGATTTGCTCGATCAAGTTATTGCTTTATTACCTAAACAAAGTAAAAAGACATATCAAGAAGGAATAATTAAATTTTGTTTAATTGGTCAACCGAATGTTGGTAAATCAACCTTAACAAATGCCATCTTGGGTGAAGAACGTGTTATTGTTAGTGATATTCCAGGGACTACACGAGATGCGATTGATACAACTTTCACTCGTGGCGGAAAAAAATACGTTGTTATTGATACTGCTGGAATTAGAAAGCAAGGAAAGATTTACGAAAATGCGGAAAAATATAGTGTCTTGCGTGCTCTTTCCGCAATCGAACGTTGTGATATTGCTGTAATTGTTTTAGATGGTACAGAAGAAATAACTGAACAAGATAAAAGAATCGCTGGTTATGCTCGTGAATATAATCGTGCTTTAATTATTGTTGTTAATAAATGGGATTTAGTAGTTAAAGATGATAAAACGATGCATAAATTCCAAGAAAAGATTCGTTCGCAATTTCAATTTATGGATTTTGCACCAATTATCTTTCTTTCAGCTCTTAATAATTCGCGTGTTCATCATCTATTAGAAACTATTGATACTGTTTATGAAAACTTTAATCGTCGTGTCAATACAAGTGTTTTAAATGATGTTTTACTAGATGCAGTATTATTAAATCAACCACCAATTTTTAATGGTAATCGTTTAAAACTTTCGTATGCAACGCAAAATGACGTCATGCCACCAACATTTGTGTTGTTTGTTAATGATGAAGCCCATATGCATTTTTCATATTTAAGATATTTAGAAAATCAAATACGTAATGCATTTGCATTTACGGGTTGTCCAATAAAATTTGTCTTGAGGAAGAAGGAGTAATGGATTATAAAATTTCAATAATTGGAGCTGGAAGTTGGGGAACCGCTTTAGCTCGAATTGTCAGTGATAATGGATATGAAGTTTTAATATATGATGTTAACGCTGAAACAGTGAATGAGATTAACACCTTTCATACCAACAAAAGCAAATTACCAAACGGAACATTAAACGAAAATGTGAAAGCGACAACAAATCTTAAAGAAGCTGTTGATTTTGGGAATATTATATTATTAGTAGTCCCAACAAAAGTAATTCGTTCAGTTTTAGAGCAAGTTAACGAAGTTATTAGTGATAAAAAAATATTTGTTAATGCTTCAAAAGGTATTGAACCAAATACCTTTAAAAGAGTATCCGAAATTACATATGAAGTAATCAATAATGATTATATCGAAAGTTTTGTTGCTTTAACCGGACCAAGTCATGCGGAAGAAGTTATTTTGCAATTATTAACTGTTATAACCGCTGCAAGTAATGATCAAAAATATGCAAAAATCATTCAACATATTTTCAGCAACCAACAGTATTTCCGTGTTTATGCTGTCGATGATTTAGTTGGTGCTGAGCTTGGAGGATCACTTAAAAATATTATTGCCCTTGCCAGTGGGATTGTTGATGGACTAGGGTTTGGGGATAATGCCAAAGCAGCCTTAGTAACAAGAGGGCTTGTAGAAATGACAAAACTTGCTGTCGCTCTTGGTGCCAAGGAAAAAACTTTATATGGACTTACGGGATTAGGAGATTTAGTTGTTACTTGTTTTAGTGAACATAGTCGCAATTTCCAAGCTGGAAGAAAAATCGCTCAAGGTAAAGACTTAGAAAAAACTTTACAAGAAATGAGTATGGTTGTTGAAGGAGCGCGTAGTTGTGAAGCGGCATATGTAGCTAGCAAGAAATTTAATATTGATACGCCAATTATTGATGCTGTCTATGATATTATTTATAATCATAATCAACCTCTTGAAGTTATTGGCAAATTAATGAAACGAAGTTTGAAAGCAGAATGACCTTAAAAGGTCATTTTTTCTTTTCGTAGGTAATATCTGCACTTTACAATCATATAATATCACGGAAGGTGAGATAATGAATCTTGGAAAAATTTTTAATTTGATTGCAGATAATAATATTAATCCTGAAGATATTTTCAGCTTAGTCGAAGAAATAAAATCAACAAACCTAAAAGATGAACAAAATTTACGAAACATTATTCGTCGAGTTGCTAAACTTGCAAATAAACCAGTAGATAAACATAAAGAAGACAGTCTTGTGAAAAAAATCCTCAATGAAGGAATTGATGAAGACATATTTGGCATGATTTAGAAATTGGCGCATATAATTGAATTGTGGAGGAAGATATATGAATAATGTAATTCGTGATGTTTATTACCGAACTAATGGAGAAATGTATATAGGGGTTGTAGGCAGCGTTAGAAGTGGCAAATCAATGTTCATTCGAAAATTCATACAAACAAAAGTTTTACCATTTGTTGAAGATGAAGAAATTAAAAACAAAATAATAGACGAATTACCACAAAGTGCCGAAGGAAAAGCTATCATGACCGTTGAACCAAAATTCGTTCCAACAACACCTGTACAAATAACAGTTGAAGATAATCTGAAACTCAATGTCCGCCTTGTTGATTGTGTCGGATATATTTTAGAAAATGCAAAAGGTTATGAAAATGAAGACGGTTCACCAAGATTAGTTCGAACACCTTGGTTTAGCGAAAATATTGCTTTTGAAGATGCAGCAACAATTGGAACCCAAAAAGTTATTACAAACCATTCACATATCGGTATATTAATGACAAGCGATGGCAGCTTTGGAGAATTTACACGCCATGATTACGAAGATGTCGAAGATAAACTAGTTGAACAATTAAAAAATCTTGATAAACCTTTCGTAATTGTCGTTAATACTGCTGAACCAAATAGTAGTAAAACTTTAAAATTAGTTGAAGAATTAGCAAAAAAATACGGTGTTAGCGTCATTCCGATTAATGTGATGGACTTAAATGATCGTGATATTGATTTAGTTCTAAAAGAAGCACTGAATGAATTTGATATTAGTAAATTAGAACTAAAAATCCCTACATGGATTTCTGCACTTGATGATTGCTATGCAAAGAAACAAACCTTTAATGAAATCGTTAGTGAAACAACAGGAGAATATCGCAAATTTAAAGATGTTCAAAAAATGAGAGATAAGCTTGCTGAATGTGATCTCTTCTCAAAAGTTGAAATTTCGAATATCGACAGTGGAACAGGAGAAGTAGAAATTACCATTGATTTTAAAGATGAGTTATATGATGAAATTGTTAATGAAATCTTAGGAAAACCGATAGAAGACAAAGGCGAATATATTGCTCTATTACAAAGTTTCGTTCGGGCTAAAAATGAATATGATAAGCTTGCAACTGCGATTGAATCCGTAAAAGCAACAGGTTATGGTATTGCTAATCCAGATGTTAGCGACTTAGAACTAGATAAGCCTGAAGTCATAAAACATGGTTCGCGATATGGTATTAAATTACGTGCTATTGCTCCATCAATTCACTTAATTAAGGTTGATGTTGAATCAACATTTGAGCCAATTATCGGATCGGAAGAACAATCTAAACAATTGTTAAAGAAGATTATGGATGATTATGATAC
>DATCKF010000101.1:0-1638 GCA_036562395.1 Bacilli bacterium | reverse complement strand
ACTAATCCTAATTTCTTAAACTTAACATCTTTTTGAAATAAAGAATGAGTACCAATTATAATATCAATCGCACCTTCTTCTAAATCCGTTAAGATTTCTTTTTTATCTTTCGGATTTACACTTGATGATAATAATGAAAGTTTAATATCATAATTTTTAAATAATTCACTAAATGTTTGAAAATGTTGTTGAGCTAAGACTTCGGTTGGAACCATAATTGCTCCTTGATATCCAGCAGTAACAACAGCATATAGGGCAATTGCGGAAACAACGGTCTTCCCACTCCCAACCTCACCTTGTAATAAGCGATTCATTTTGTAACTAGAAGATAAGTCTTCTAAAATTGCTTTAATACTTGTGTTTTGATCTTCAGTTAATGTAAATGGCAAAGAATTTATAAAATTATTAACCTTTTCTTCATCATAATTAATGATGATACCTTCAGGATGATGCTTTCGCATATACATCATATATTTTACTTTTAATTGATACTTTAAAAGTTCTTCAAATTTGATTCGATAAATTGCGTCATTTGTTTCTTCAATCGATTCAGGAATATTAATAGATCTAATCGCATCCGTTATCGAAAGTAAATTCTTTTTCTTTCGTATTTCTTCCGGTAAATCTTCTTTTAATTTATCTCCATATTCATAAAAGATGCGTTCTTTAATTTCAAGGACTTTTTTATCATCAATGCCTTTGATATTAAAAACAGGATTAATCGTGTTTCCAACTTCGTCAAAAGCAATTTCTGAAGCGATAAATTTACTATATCGACCATCAAACTTTCCTGTTAAGCGAACATATTTCCCGTAATGAATTTTGGAGCGCAAAAAGTGACGATTAAAGATTGTTACTCTTACTTTTTCACCATCAATATCGACATAAAAATTCATCACACTTAAATTACTTTTTACATTCGCAACATTTACTTTTCCAATCACAATGCCCGCAACGGTTACATTTTTATTTAGTTCTGCTTCCTTGATTGGCGTAATAGTATAATCGTTATACCTTGTTGGATAATGATATAATAAATCATAAACAGTAGAAATGCCATTCTTTTTGAAAGCTTGGACCGCTTTGACTGTTAGATACTTTAAATCCTGTAAATCTACCATTTTTCCCTCACCTCTTGAAAAGAAAAAGGGCAAAGCCCTTATTCTATTCTATTGCTAGAATATAACTATAGACTTCTTGATTTCCTTCAATGATTTCAACCTCAAGATTGCTATAATTTTTTTCTATATATTTAAGTATATCATTAATTTCTTTTTGGGTGGCATCTGCACCATAAATAATAGTAACTATTTCCTTATCTGAACCGGCACCTTTATCAATTAAATATTTTAAAACATCAATGCGACGTTTATTAGAAGCAACAATTTTATTATTTAAAAGACCAATATATTCACCTTTCTTAATATCGAGGTTATCGATATGAGATTCACGGATTGCATATGTAACAAGTCCAGTCGTAACATTATTCATTACTTCTTGAATTTCTTCAAGGATTACTTCAGGTTCATTATTTAAATCTAACATAGTTAGTGCAGAAAAACCTTCAGCAATCGATTTTGATTCAGCGACCCAGACTTTACTTTCCTTATAAATTTTGGCGGCTTGACGAGCTGCTAA
>DATCKF010000077.1:0-3259 GCA_036562395.1 Bacilli bacterium | reverse complement strand
CCATCTGTTCCATATTCAAATGGTAAAATTGTTTTCTCCTCAACAATTTCAAAAAAAGGATGATTTGCAAGAAACTCTTTTACTTGGTTTTCATTTTCTAATTTATTCAAAGTGCAAGTACTAATAATGAAATAACCTCCTTTTTTAACTAACATATATGTAGAATCAAGAATCTCTTTTTGCAATTTGATAATATCTAATATCGCTTCATATTGAAGATGATATTTTAAATCAACTTTATGGCCTAATACTCCTAAACCACTACAAGGTAAATCAGCAAGGATATAATCAAACGCTTCTTCCTTGACATAATCTTTTATAAGTCTTGCATCAATTAATTGTAATGTAACATTTGTTACTCCTAGTTTTTTAAAGTTTCCTTCCATTAATTTAAGTTTATGAGGATGAATATCACAAGCATGAATCGAACCAGTATTATTCATAATACTAGCTAGATGACTTGCTTTCCCTCCAGGAGCACTACATAAGTCAAGAATGATACTATTTTCTTCAGGGTTAATTATTTCTGATACTAATTGACTGGCAAGATCTTGGATTATTACTTTTCCTTCTTTAAATAACGGATGATCAATAATACTCTCTTCAACAATCAACCCATTTTGTACTAGCGTACTATCTTTATATATTATCCCTTCTTTTTGCAACTCATATATTACTTCTTCTTTTGTTGCTTTTAAAGTATTAACTCTAATAGCTTGATGCTTCTCTTTCGCAAACTCCAAAAAGATTTTTTCAGTTATTTCAAAATCATAATCTTTTAAAAAATAAGCGACGAGCCATTTGGGATAACTATATTTAATACTTAAGTAATCTAATTCATCAAGACCTGTAAAACTTCTTACTTCATTTCGTAAAAAGTTTCGTAATACTGCATTAACAAATGAAGCTATTTGTTGATTTTTGATTCTTGCTATTTCAACTGCTTCATTGACAACGGCATAATCAGGAATATTTAATTCTACTAATTGATATATACTCATGAGTAATAAATTTAAGACCCATGGTTTTTGTTTTTTGTGAAGAAATGGCTCTAAGAAATATTCTAAGGTTAATTTCTTTTCAACTGTTCCTAATACTAATTTGGTAAATAGAGCCCGATCATCGGGATTTAATTCATATTTTTGTAAGTATTCATTGATGACAATATTAGAATATCCGCCTTTATCAAGTATTTTCGAAATGGCATCAAGGGCTAATCTTCTAGGATTCATAAAGCACCTTAAGAAAGGTATTTAAGTCTTCTCCTTCTAAATATTTATCGCCAACATTACCATGACGATCATCATTTAATTCATGGAAATCAGTTCCCGCGGTAATAAATAATTTATTTTTCATTGCTAGATTTCGAAAGTACTCTTCATCTTGAAGTGGATATATCGCTTCAATGCCATCAATACCTAAATCAATAATATCTTGCGGATTGTTATTTTCAAGATGTCTTGGGTGTGCTAAAACAACTAATCCTCCACATTCTTTAATCAATTTAATACCATCACTTGTTTGCATTTTTGATGAAGGAATATAGGCTGGACATCCTTCACCAATGATATGATCAAAAATGTAAGTACTTGAATAATCATATCCTTGCTTGATTATTTCCCGGGCAATTGTTCCCCTTGTAATACTTTCAACTTCATTAATAAACTTTGGATCTAAGATAATATTAAAATGATTTTTTAATTTATCTAGAATTTTATATGCTCGTTCATGACGACGAATGACTTGTTGATCAAGAACTGGTTGTAATTTTTCAATTAACTCAAGATTTTTAAAGTAACCTAATAAATGAACATTTTCCCCATTTCTAACGGTTGAAAGTTCAATACCTATTATAATACGGATGTCTTTATTTAAGCTTAAAGCTTCTTTAACACCCGCAAAAGTATCATGATCAGTAATACTAACAATAGAAATATTATGTGATTGTGCCAAGTTGAGAAGTTCACAGACACTTAATTTTCCATCTGAATAATTTGTATGTGTATGTAAATCAGCTTTCATGTATGCTCCTATATTTGATAATCGGTAATTTTATTTTGATGAGATTCCATATTCATCATTAAAATTAAATATAATATTTCAAAATCAAAATATCTTCTTAAAAACTCTTCATTTTCATTTACTGCTTCTTTTTTCTTCATGACGAAGCGGATTTTATTATATAAATCAATCCACTCTTTTAAATCTAAAGTAATAATATCATCGGTTTGCAAAAAGTATTTGAAAGTGAATTCATTTTGATTAGGCAATGCTTTAATCAACGAATCAATAGTTTGCACAATCTCTTGTCCACTATTATAAAAGATATAACTTGCAGCTTCATTCAAATTTTTAAAATCGTTTAAATAAGTATTTAATCTTTTATATATCGCATCTAATTCTTTATTAGTACGATTCATGCAAATATTAGCTGTTGCCATTTTCATATGACTAAAGTATTTTTTCATTAATTCATCAAGATTATTACTAATAGTTTGATAAAAATATTCAATATTAATTAATTTTTCGGAAACTTTATCTAGAAAATCTTCAGGATAGTCACCATGTTTTAAAAATAATATATCTTTTTTGAATTCTTTATATTCTTTATTAATGCGATTAAGATGTTTATCGATTGTTAACATCAGTTGGTTAAATTTATTGTCTTTACTAGCAATCTTGGAAAATATTCTATAACGATAATACGAATTGACTAGATTATCTATTTTTGGTTGCAATTGATCGTATCTTGTGATTATATCTTCATATGAAACTTGTGATGCTTTTGGTTTATAATCAACATTTTCTGAATACATTTCTAGACTTTCATTGTTAGATTCTTTAATTTCCGTTTTTAAAAGAACTTTCTTACGTTTAAAAAGAACCATTTCCATCCACCTTTAATTTCATCTATTAATATTATATCATAAAGATAAATTTTTGGATAAAAAAAGTATAAAAAAAAGTTCTCATGAAAGAACTTTATATCCGATGAAACTGTTTTATTTTGGCACTACGAGAAGGGTGACGTAATTTCCGTAATGCTTTACTTTCGATTTGGCGAACTCTTTCTCTTGTAAGTCCAATAATCTTTCCGATTTCTTCTAATGTATGTGTTGTTCCATCGTTGATACCAAAACGTAAAGTTATTACTTGATATTCACGAGGATTTAGTTCTGATAATAATCGTTTTAATTCACTTTGATACTCTTCACCAGCGATTTCTTCCAAAGGATTATTAATATTCGGATTACTGATC
>DATCKF010000069.1:0-4867 GCA_036562395.1 Bacilli bacterium | reverse complement strand
TGATGATAATTGTATTTTTTTAAGAATCGATTGATTTTCTTATAAATGTGATATTCCTTATCTTCATCAATTGGTGTAAATTTATTTTGTTTATATAAATGATAAAGGATGGTTTTTTCTTCTAAGATTAGGGAGTATGCGGAAATGTGTTTTACACCCAAATTAATACATTTTTGTAAATCTTTTTTTACAATTTTAAAAGAATCATTTGGTGTTCCATATATTAAATCAATATTAATATTGTTAATACCTACTTTATGCAAGATTTTAATCGCTTGGGTAACTATTTTTTGATTATGATTGCGTCCAAGAAATTTTAATTTTTGTTCGTTAAACGATTGCACTCCTAAACTGATGCGATTAATATGATATTTTTTTAAAATCATTGCTAAATCTAAAGTAATATCAGTTGGATTAGCTTCAATCGTAAATTCAATGACATTCTTTAAATCAATTTCCTGATGTAAATGATATAAAAAGAAATCAAGGAGATTTAGAGGCAAGGAGGTAGGAGTACCACCACCTATATATACAGTCTTCACATCTTTTAATAAATCTTTTCTTAATTGTAGTTCTTGAATTAAATATTTGATATATTTTTCTTTGACATTTGTTTTAGCTACCATTTTATAAAAATCACAATAAGTGCATATATGATTACAAAATGGAATGTGGATATATAGTGCCTCCATAATTCACCTCTACTTCTCGTCATCAATACTTAAAACCGCAAGAAAAGCTGATTGTGGGATTTCAACACTTCCAACTGCTTTCATTCGTTTTTTGCCTTCCTTTTGTTTTTGTAGTAACTTCTTCTTACGGCTTACATCCCCTCCATAGCATTTTGCGAGAACATCTTTTCGTAGAGCTTTAATCGTGCTACGGGCAATTATTTTTGAACCAATTGCTGCTTGCACAGGAACTTCAAATAATTGCTTTGGAATTAAATCTTTTAATTTTGATGTAATGATTCTGCCACGATAATATGCATTATCTTTATGTACAATGATACTTAAAGCATCAACTTTTTCACCATTAATTAAAATATCCAGTCTGATTAAATTTGATGGTTTGTATGAGGATAATTGATAATCAAATGATGCATAGCCTTTTGTTGAAGATTTTAAACGATCAAAAAAGTCATACACAATTTCAGATAAAGGCATTTCATATGTTAGAGTTACACGTGTAACGTCTAAATAAACCATATCTTTAAAAATTCCACGTTTTGATTGACATAATTCCATGATAGTTCCAACATATTCATTAGGTAACATAATTGTTGTGGTGACAAATGGTTCTTCAATACGGGAAATTTTAACCTGTTCAGGCATTAATGCAGGATTATCAATTCTAATCATTGATCCATCAGTTAAATAAACATGATAAATTACTGATGGAGCAGTGGCAATTAAATCGATATTAAATTCACGTTCAATCCGTTCTTGGATAATATCCATATGTAATAAACCTAAAAATCCAGCTCGAAAGCCAAAACCTAAGGCTTGTGAGGTTTCAGGTTCATATGATAAAGCAGCATCATTTAATTTTAATTTTTCAAGTGCTTCTTTTAAATCTTCATATTTTTTATTATCAACAGGAAATAACCCGCAATATACCATTGGATTTAATTTACGATATCCTGGTAATGGCTTTGATGCAGGGTTGGTTGCGGAAGTAATCGTATCACCAACATGGACATGAGCAATTTCTTTGATTGTGGCTGCTAAATAGCCAACATCTCCAACAGATAAATAATCACGTTTGGTTTCATTTGGTGTGTATACCCCTGTTTCAACAACCTCATATTCAGCCCCAGTTGCCATCATTTTAATGATATCGCCTTTTCTTACGGTTCCATTGACAATTCTAATTGAAGGAATGATTCCACGATATTGATCATAGTAAGAATCAAAAATTAACGCTTGTAGAGGAGCATTTGGATCTCCTTGTGGGGCAGGAATTTTATGAACAATTTGTTCTAATAATTCTTTGATACCGATTCCTTCTTTTGCGGAAGCTAATACCGCTTCTTTCGTATCTAAACCGATAACACGTTCAATTTCTTCCTTAACTTTATTAATATCAGCAGATGGTAAGTCGATTTTATTAATTAAAGGTAAAATCTCTAAATCATTATCAATTGCAAGATAGACGTTAGCAAGTGTTTGTGCTTCAATTCCTTGTGCTGCATCAACAATCAAAATTGCTCCTTCACAAGCAGCGAGTGATCTTGATACTTCATAAGTAAAATCGACATGTCCTGGAGTATCAATTAAATGCAAAATATATTCATTACCATCATCAGCTTGATATTTTAATTCAACAGCGTTTAGTTTAATTGTAATCCCACGTTCTCGTTCCAAATCCATTGTATCGAGTAGTTGGTCTTTCATTGTACGCATGTCAACGGCATTAGTAATTTCTAAAATCCGGTCTGCTAATGTCGATTTACCATGATCTATATGGGCAATAATTGAAAAGTTTCTAATTCGTTTTTGTCTTTCTAGTAATTCAGTATTGCTCGGTAACATATATTTCCTTCTTTCTACATTTTATATTTTAACATATTAATGAAAATATTTCAATAGTTTTATTGTATTTGAAGAATAGCAACTTTATTTCTTAAGCTATATTTAATATATATTTTATCATCCATTTTTGCAATTAATCATAATCACCAGGTTATTATGACTATATTAAATCTCTATTAAAGGAATTTGATGATATTCACAAATGTCTCTTACTTTCTCATGTGAAAAATTACTAATAACTAAAGATATTGGAATAGCGATAAATAACTCTTCTAAATAAAACTTATAATCAGTAACGATTCCATCGCGAATATCGACATTTATAAGTAATAAGATATTATTATCTTCTTCTTTATATTTACTTAAATTACATAAATTTTTTAAAATTACAATCTTCTCATTTTTAATTTGTAAATTATAATTTCTATTTTTGATAATAAATAACATTATCTCACCTCTTTTTACAATATGTCTAAACTACAATTATGTTTGTTTAATGGTCTAAAATTTCTTAACTTTTATCTTGTTTAATGTTATAATATAGTAAGGTGAGAAAATGAAAGTGAACTATCCAACTCCGCAAATAAATAAAAAGATTACGAAACCACAAACGCATGGAATGTTATTTGAAAATGCTTTAAATGAAACTAATCTTTATTATCTTCATAAAAATAAAGCTGTCATATATAAAAAACCGACTCCAATTCAGGTTGTGAAAGTGCATTATCCAGAACGTAGTAAAGCGAAGATTGTTGAAGCGTATTATAAAATGCCATCAACAACTGATTATAATGGTATCTATCGTGGTCGTTATATTGATTATGAAGCAAAAGAAACAAATAATTTAAGTTTTTCATTCAAACATATATTTCTTCACCAAATTGAACATTTACGAAAAATTGATGAACATGGTGGGATTGCTTTTATTATTATTTATTTCAAAAAAGTTCATGAAGTGTACTTACTCGATATCAAACAATTTTATGAATTATATCAATTAAGTAATGAAGGAGGACATAAAAGTATCACGATTGAACAATTTAAAACCTTAGGTAAACAGGTCAAAATCGGATATTGTCCGACAATTGATTATTTACAGGCTATTGATGAATTATATTTTCATAAAAAGTAAGAATCATTAAATGGTTCTTATTTTTATATCTTTATTAAAAAAATAGGTTGTTTCCAACCTATTTTAGTAGATATATTTACAATACTATAAGAAAAGGAGTAAATATATCGATAAATTGATATTAGATATTATCTCTAATATCTTGAATAAATATTTGTTTTGCATATTTATATAATACATAGATTACAATAGTGTTAATAATGATTGTTGGAATCATATAAGAACCATTGTAAACTAATGAATATGTATAAACATTCAAGCCTGTAAAAGATATACTTAGAAAGTCAAAACTTTCTTGCATATACTCTCCCCAAAAGAAGACTCCAGCAAAGAAATGTGATAAGTAACGCATTAGACCAGCGAAAATCGAGCCCATTATCACATTTAATACCGTTAAACGTCTATTATTGAGGTATGTAAAAATACCTGCAAGTCCTACAACTGTATAAGCAACAGGATAGTCTAAAATGTATTGGGTGAACTCAAGAAAATGACCACCCCATAATACCTGAATCATCCCGACAATAAAACCAGATGTCAATCCCGCAACAATTCCTCTTCTAAAGGAAATCACCATAATCGGTATCATCGCAATTCCGATTGATCCTCCATCAGGAAAGAAAAATCCTGAAGTTGCTGATGCCAAGGCATCAAGTGCAAGTGATAACGCTGACAAAATAGAGATTTCTGTCATAACTAATACTGTACGATTTTTTGTTTTCACATCGATTCCTCCTTTTAAACAAGGAAGCCAGCTTACCCAAACTTATAAAACCTCTTGAAAAAATCAAGAGGTTTAAAAAGTCCTTCATGTATTCCCTACGCTAGCATTACCTAGACAGGTTCAACGGGTCGTTAACTTAATAACCTCTCAGCCACAATAGCTCCCCTATATTTTTTACTCATATATTATATAATAGATTTCATCTAAATGCAATCATATTTTCAAATAATTTAAAATTTCTTCACTGTTAGTATCCGGTTTCACATCTGGATATACTTTTTCAATCATTCCATTTTCATCAATGATATATGTTGAACGGATAACACTTTTAGTCATTCTTCCACAACGCATTTTTTCTTGATACACATCATATACTTTTATTACATCAAGAGTCGGATCGGAAAGTAATATGAAAGGCAATTGATACTTTTCGATGAATTTTTTATGTGATGTTTCGCTATCTTTACTAATTCCTAT
>DATCKF010000065.1:0-3473 GCA_036562395.1 Bacilli bacterium | reverse complement strand
GGAACTCAAGATTTTTTGGGTACAGAAATTTTGAAATTACGTTATATTGAAAAGATCGCAGCAAATATAGCTAATAATTTTGGGTTTAATGAAATTAAAACTCCAATTTTCGAAAATACCGAAGTATTTGTTCGCCTAGGTGATGAAAGTGATATTGTTACAAAAGAAATGTATACTTTTTTTGATAAAGGAAATAGGAGTATAACTTTAAGACCTGAAGGTACAGCAGCTGTTGTTCGTAGTTTTCTTGAAAACAAACTATATGCTAATAATTTACCATTGACAAAACTATATTATTTTGGACCTATGTTTCGTTATGAACGACCACAAGCAGGACGTTATCGTGAATTTCATCAATTTGGTGTTGAAGTATTTGGGAAGAGCACAGCACTACTTGATTGTGATGTCATAATAAGCGCTTATCAAATTCTAAAGAAATTAAAAATCGATAATTTTGTTTTAAAAATAAATTCCATTGGTGATTATGAATCACGGAAATTATATAGTGATACATTACAATCATACTTTAAAGAACATTTAAATGATTTATGTGATGATTGTAAAAGAAGGATTGAAAAGAATCCTTTACGAATTTTAGATTGTAAAGTTGATAATAATAATCCAATTTTATTAAATGCCCCAAAAATTCATGATTTTTTAAATCAATCATCAAAACAATATTTCCAAGAAGTATTGTCAATTTTAAATCAATTTAATATTCCATATGAAGTTGATGAAAAATTAGTTCGTGGTTTAGACTATTATACAGATACCGTTTTTGAATTTATCATTAATAGTCAAGACGATCTTAATGGTATTGCCATTTGTGGTGGCGGAAAGTATGCGGAATTAGTTAAATCATTCAATGGCATGGATATCCCTGGAATTGGTTATGCAATGGGTGTAGAACGATTAATTGCTATCATGGATATTCAAAATAAATGGGATGGATTAATCAATAATGATCTTGACGTTTTAATAATTTCTTTAGATTATGAATCAAAATTAAAAGCTTTAGAAATTGCGCATTTATTAAGAGATAATAATCTGAAAACGGAAATTGATTATGAAAATATAACCATGAAGCAACAATTTAAACTAGCTGATAAATTGAATCCAAAATTTATTTTGATAATTGGTGAAGAGGAACGTCAAAAAGGTGTTGTAAGCATTAAAGATACAAATACAAAAACACAAGAAAGAGTTGCTAATAGTGATATAATCACATATTTGAAGGGAAAATTATTATGAGAACACATAAAAATAATGAATTAAGAATTAAAAATGTCAATGAAATAGTTACACTTGTCGGATGGGTAAATAAAGTTCGTAATTTAGGGGGATTATTATTTATTGATTTACGTGATCGTTATGGAATCACGCAAATAACTTGTAAACCTGATAATCCTAATTATTCAGTGTTGGAAAATGTGAAAAATGAATATGTTATTCAAGTCGAAGGTAAGGTTGTTGAAAGAGAAAGCAAAAATCCCCAACTTGAAACTGGAGATATTGAAGTAGATTGCATTAATGTGAAAGTATTAAGTAAGGCTAAAAATCCGCCATTAATTATTGCTGATAAGACAGATGCTTTAGAAGAAGTACGTATGAAATATCGTTATCTAGATTTACGTCGCCCTATTATGCAAAAGAATTTAATTCTTCGTCATAATATTACAAAAGCGGTACGACGTTATCTTGATGATTTAGATTTTGTGGATGTTGAAACACCGGTCTTTGGAAAATCGACTCCTGAAGGTGCTCGTGATTATTTAGTACCATCACGTGTTCATCCTGGAAAATTCTATGCTCTTCCTCAATCTCCACAAATCTATAAACAATTATTAATGGTAGCTGGTTTTGAACGTTATTATCAAATTGCAAAATGTTTCCGTGATGAAGCTTTACGTGCTGATAGACAAATGGAATTTACACAAATCGATATTGAAATGAGTTTCATCGATGAAGAAGATATATATAAGCTTGTTGAAGGAATGATGGTCAAAATATTTAAAGATGTTTTAAATATTGATGTAAAAGCACCATTTAAACGCATTCCTTATATTGAAGCGATGGATCGCTTTGGTACTGATAAACCAGATACACGTTATGGCTTAGAATTAGTTAATATTAGTGATATTGCTCAAAACATTGATTTTCAAGTCTTTACTAACACCTTAAATAATGGTGGGATTGTTAAAGCGATAAATGTTAAGGGTGCAAAAGAAAAATATTCACGTAAAGATCTTGATAACTTTACAAATGATATTAAAAAATTTAATGCCAAAGGTCTTGCTTGGTTAAAATATGATGGTAATGTCTTTAATGGTAGTATCGCTAAATATTTAACAGATGATGTCATCACAAAACTTATAACAAAATTAAATGTTGAAGATAATGATTTAATATTAATTGTTGCTGATGAAAAAGCAATTGTTAATCAAAGTTTAGGTTATTTACGTAGTTATTTAGGAAAAGATTTGCAATTAATACCTGAAGGTACTTATGATTTATTATGGATAAATGATTGGCCATCATTTGAATATGACGAAGAAGAAGGGCGTTATGTTGCTGCTCATCATCCATTCACATCTCCTAAAGATGATTCCAAAGATAAAATCTTAACAAATCCAGAAGAATGTTTTTCTAAATGTTATGACTTAGTACTAAATGGATATGAATTAGGTAGTGGATCAATTCGTATTCATGATCAAGATTTACAAGCTAAGATGTTTAAAGCTATTGGCTTAACTGAAGAAGAAATACAAGAGAAGTTTGGATTTTTTGTTGAAGCATTACAATATGGTACACCCCCACATGGAGGAATTGCTCTTGGTTTAGACCGCCTTGCCATGATTTTAACTGGAAGCAGTTCAATCCGTGATGTTATTGCCTTTCCAAAAACTGCAAGTGCGATCGATCCAATGAGTGATGCACCATCATTTGTTGATGAATCACAATTAAAAGAGTTAAAAATTAAAATTGACAAATGAAATTTCAACGAATTGAACTCTTATTTGGTACAGAAGGACTAAATAAATTACAAAATGCGAAAGTTGCAATTGTTGGCTTAGGTGGTGTTGGGGGAACAGCAGCGATTAGTTTAGTCCGTAGTGGTGTTGGTCATCTTATTATTTGTGATTTTGATGTTGTTGAAGAGACTAATATTAATCGTCAAATAATTGCCAATAGTTATAATATTGGTCAATATAAAACGGATTGTTTGGAAGATTTAATTTTAAAAGTCAATCCTAAATGTCAAGTTACAAAGGTAACCCAAAAAATTGATGAGACTTTATTAAATTATGAACCACAATATGTAATTGATGCGATTGATGATGTAAAAAGTAAAATCAAATTAATTAAATTATGTTTAGAAAACCACATCCCATTTATTAGCTCAATGGGAGCAGCCAAAAAAATTAATCCTCAAAAAGTTGAAGTGACAACGATTGATAAAACAAGTTATGATC
>DATCKF010000035.1:0-5133 GCA_036562395.1 Bacilli bacterium | reverse complement strand
GATTAGTAGTAACAGATGAAGAACATCGTTTTGGAGTTAAACAACGAGTATCGATGGTTGGAAAAGGTTATCTTATTGACCATTTGAAAATGAGTGCAACCCCAATTCCTAGAACCTTGGCAATCAGTTTTTTAGGGGATGCCGACATTTCAACAATCCGCACTCTTCCCGGTAATAAAAAACCTGTCATCACTAAATATCTTGATTATAGTAAAAGATTTGAAGTGTTTGATCATATTCGGAAAGAAGTAGAAAGTGGACGTCAAGTATATATCATTACCCCAATGATTGAAGAATCCCAAGCGATGGATTTAAAAAATGCTTTGGATGTCTATGAAAATACAAAAAAATATTATTCGGACTTTAAAGTTGGATTAATTCATGGTAAACTAAAGACAGAAGAAAAAGAAGAAGTAATGATGCAATTTCTGAATAATGAAATTCAGATATTAGTTGCAACAAGTGTTATTGAAGTTGGTGTCAATGTCATTAATGCAACCACAATTGTCATCCTTGATGCTGATCGATTCGGAATTGCTCAACTTCATCAAATGCGTGGACGAGTACGTCGCAGTGATTATCAAGCCTATTGCTTTTTAATTAGTAAAAGTGAAGTTGAATCATCAGTGAAGAGGTTGAAGCTTGTTGAAGAAGAAAGTGATGGCTTTGCCCTTGCAGAAGAAGACTTATTAATAAGAGGTCCTGGTGATATTTTTGGGGAAAAACAATCTGGATATGTTGACTTTAAAATGGCCAATATTATCTTAGATAAAGATATATTAGAAGAAGCAAATGAAGTTGCTGAGGAAATAATTAATAGTCAAAAATTGTTTAATGATCCTGAATATAAAAATTTATTAGAATTGGTTCATAACAATTATGAACTTAATAAAGAAATTCTAGAATAGAGGTAAAGATGATTAAATTAGCCATTGATGCCATGGGTGGCGATTTTGCCCCTAAGGAAATTGTTGAAGGTGTAAACCTTGCAATTAAGTTATATGATGATTTGGAATTAGTATTATATGGTAATGAAAAGGAAATTAAGAAATATTTAGTTCCTAACAACCGCGTAACAATTGTTCATGCAGCAACGAAACTTGATATGGGTGAAAAAGAGCCAATATCACTAATTCGTACTGATAAAGAACTATCACTTGTGAAAGCATTTAAAGCTGTTCATGATCAGGAATGTGATGGTGCGGTTACAGCTGGGCCAACTCAAGGTGTAATCGTTGCAAGTCATTTAATTGTCCGTCGCATTAAAGGCATGAAAAGAGTTGCTCTATGTCCAGAATTACCGCTATTTGCTGGAAAGAAACGTTTATTACTTGATGTAGGTGCTAACACTGAAATTAAAGCAATCCATATGCTCCAACAAGCCCAATTTGCAACAATCTATGCTAACAAAGTTTTAGGAATTGAAAAGCCACTTGTCGGTTTACTTAATATCGGTACTGAACCTGGAAAAGGTCGTGAATTAGATAAAGAAGTATATCAATTATTAAGTGAAAATGCCTTAATTAATTTCTATGGAAATGTTGAACCTAAAGAGTTATTAACAACTGAATGTGATATTTTAATAACTGATGGATTTTCGGGAAATCTTGTTATGAAGACGATGGAAGGAACAGCGAAAGCTTTAGGACAGGCTTTGAAAGAAGAAATTGCCAAAACTTTTGCTGGTAAATTAGGTTATCTATTTATGAAGAAAAATTTACATAACTTTAAGAATCGTCTTAACCCTAATGAAATTGGTGGAGCAATCATCTTCGGTGTTGATGGGGTTATTGTTAAAGCGCATGGTTCAAGTAATGCTTATGCCTTTTCGCAAGCCATCAAGCAAGCACGATTAGCGGTTAAAGGCAATATTATTAATATTATGAAAGAAAATCTAACTTTGGAAGATAATGAATAAAAATGAATTTGAAATGAAATTTTCCAAGATTATGAATAATTTAAATTTATATTATCATAATCTTGAATTATATTATGAAGCATTTGTTCATCCCTCATATGCAAATGAAAATCATGTGAAAGACTATCAGAGGCTAGAATTTTTAGGAGATGCGATTTTAGGATTTCTCGTTGGTGAATTTTTATATAAAGCTAAAGAGATTTCCGAGGGGGAAATGACGAAATTGCGTGCCAATTATGTCTGTACGCAAGCAAATGCGGAATATTGCCAAGAATTAGGTTTAGATAAATGCTTAATGCTTGGAAAAGGTGCCAAAGAACATAATGACGATAGCCAATCTGTCTTAGCTGATCTTTTCGAGTCATTTTTAGGAGCATTATATTTGGATCATGATTTAAAATATGTTCGTAGTTTTTTAAATAGATTTCTATTCCCGAAAATAAAAGCTAATAAAATTGATTTCTTTGTTGATTACAAGAGTAAACTTCAAGAATATATTCAAGCTGAAAGTCGTATAGGTGTTGTCTATCAAATAATCTCAGAATCCGGTCCACCTCATAACAAAGTATTTGAAGTTGGTGTTTTTCATGATAATTTAGCTCTAGGTGTTGGAAGCGGAAAAACCAAAAAAGAAGCCGAACAAAATGCGGCGAAAAAAGCTTTAGAAAAATTGGTGAGGTAGAAGATGAGTCAATATTATTTACTGATAAAGAATGGATTCATTGATTTTAAGAACTTGATGATTGAAAAGTATCATTTGCTTGGCATTAATGAAACCGATGCAATTATCTTGATTAAATTACAAAATTTATTGCAACAAGGGAAAAGAAAATTGTCAGGGGAAGATCTTGCCCCAACAATGAGTATTACTGCTAATACAATCAGTAAAAGAATTGTTGAACTTGTGAAAAACGGATATATCACATTGACATTAAGTGATGTCGATGCAAGTGAAGTTTTTAGCCTTGATGAAACTTATAAACGTCTTGCATATATCCTTGAAAATGAAGAAGATAAAAGTTCAACTTCTTTAAATGAAAATCTAATTAAAGAAGTTGTTATGATTCTTGAAAAAGAATTTAAAAAAATGGTTACGCCAACTGAACTTGAAATTGTATATCATTGGGTCAATGAAGATCATTATGAAATCGAAAACATTAAAAATGCTATTTATGAATGTGCTAAATTAAAAAAATATAATGTAAAATATGTTGACTTAATCTTAAATCGTAAAAACCAACCAACCAAATTTAAAACCGAGGAAAACTTGCAAGAATTGTTTAATAGTGTCTATGGTAAAATCAAATGAATTAATTAAAGAATTAGAAAAAATGTTCCCGAATGCTAAATGTGAACTGAATTATTCTAATTCTTTTGAACTATTAATAGCCGTTGTTTTATCTGCACAAACAACAGATAAAAGAGTAAATATCGTAACCAAAGAATTATTTTCCGTTTATCCTGATGTTTATCATTTAGCAAATGCAAACCCCAAAGATGTTGAAAAGATTATTTCAAGTTTAGGGTTATTTCGAACAAAAGCTTTAAATATTATTGCTATTAGTAAAAAACTTCTATCAACATTTAACGGTCAAGTTCCAAGTAACTTAAATGATTTATTAACACTTCCGGGAGTGGGACGAAAAAGTGCTAATGTCATTTTGAGTGAAGCTTTTGGAATACCAGCAATTGCGGTTGATACTCATGTCTTTCGGGTTGCTAATCGCTTAGGTTTAGGAAATAATGATGATGTCTATGAAATAGAAAAAAGCTTGGAAAACTTTTTTCCCCAAGCTCTTTGGCATCATGCGCATACATTATTAGTTCACTTTGGTAGATATTTTTGCACAGCAAAAAATCCAAAATGTCGTGAATGTCCATTTAAAAATAATTGCTACTATTATCACGAAAATTGACACATTTTTTAAAATCACCTTGCGATAATATCTAAGGGTGAGAGAAGTGAAAGTAAAATTATTTGATGAAAGTCACGAAAAAGATCTCGAAATGGAAGTAAATAACTTCTTGGAAACTCTTGATCGTGAAAAAGTTATTGATATTAAATATCAAGTGGCGATAATGTATGATATGAAAGAACAAATATATTGCTATAGCGCAATGGTTATATATGAAGATTAGTATTTTGTTTAATATAATCTAAGTCGGGTTGGGCAAAAGTTGATTTTTCGTGGGTATAGGTTACAAACGAACCTTTTTGCCCTTTTACTTTTTTTACCCATTTTACTTGTGTATAATGAACGGTAACCGTTGCTTTAGCTTTAGAATAGGTTGCAGCAATGGTTGCTGCAAGTTTAATTGCTTCATCATTTAAGTCTCCTCTAAAGATAACATGACTTCCGGGATAACCTACTACATGAAAGAAATAATCATTTTTATTCGCTACTGAAAAGGTTAAATACTCATTTTGAATATTATTTTTTCCAACCCAAATGGTATTGTTATTCCGATCAATAAATGATAGTAATTGAATTTTAGGCTTCCGAGGAGGAGCTTTTTTAATACCTACTTCCATCAAGATTTCTTTTAAATCATTATTGTTGCTTAATTCTGCTTGATTTTTTAATGTTTCATAATAACTAATATCAGCCTTGGTGTTTTGAATAGTTTCTTGAAGCTGTGTAATAGTTCTTTTTGCTTTTTTATATTTATTAAAATAATAATTAATATTTTCAGTTGGAGAAATATCAGTTCTCAGTTTAATCGTTATATTTTCATTTGTATAAAAATTAAAAACGGTTATTTCTTCTTGACGTGGTTTAACCAAATGAATGTTTGCAACAAGAACATTTGCAACTTCTTGCAATTTTAAATTTTCCTTTGCTTCTTGTAACTCAATTTCTTGTTTTGCAAGTTTTTGTGATAGTTTACTTATTTCTTTATTGATAAATTGATATAAGCGTTTTTGTTCATTATTTTGACTGATTTCATTCAGTTTATTTGTAAAGTATTCTTCAAGCATTTCTGAAATAGATGCGAAATGTGTTCTTTTTCCTTCTAAATGTTTTAAATCAAAAACATAAAAATAGACTTTATCATTTGATTCAATAATTGTTGGGTTCTTTTCTTGATTTATGACTTTTTTGAGATTACTAACATAATTTATTTCTTCAAGTAACAGCTTTGATACTCCTTCTAATTCTTGAAATTGATAATCTATAATTGTATAAGGATTAACTTTATTTGATTCAAGAAAT
>DATCKF010000031.1:0-1656 GCA_036562395.1 Bacilli bacterium | reverse complement strand
CATCATGATTGCTTAAAATGAATAATATTTTATTAGCAATGATTTTTTTGATTTCTGCTTCAAGGGCAAGTTTGGTTATATGATTATAAAGAACATTTAGATCATCGCTAATTTCCTTTGTTTCTTTTATCGTGTCAGCAGTTATTTTTCGAATTATATCAACTTGTTTTGTTCGAAAGAAATCATAAAAAGATTGTAAGTTTTCATTTTTCTCTTTTTCGAAATCAAATAGATTTTTAATATCTGATATTGATAAGATCTGTTTTAAGGAGCAGATGATAATAATATATGCTAAATGTTCTTTGGAATATTTCTTTTGATTAGGTCGTGGAAGTAAATCACCCTTAACATAATTATTGATCATCCATGTTGTTACGATATTTTCTTCATCAGCAATTGTTAATGGTCTTAATTCTCTTTCTAAGTAGGTAATGACTTGATCCATATATAAATCTAAATCAGGGAGTTTATCCCAATTTGGAACTTCGAAGTTATATAATTTGTCAAGCCAATTTGCAAGTTCTTTAAGGGTTTCTTCCATATAATCACCTCTTTAGTATTATAGCATAGATGTAAAATAATTGCAACATATTAGTTGACATTGTAATCAAAACATTATATAATAGTTTACGATACTATATGTCATTGTATTAAAAATGAGAGGTGAGAATAATGAATAAGTTTCAATTGTTAACAGATTCTTGTGTGGATTTACCATCTGGTTTTGTTGAGGAATTAGATGTGAAGGTGATTCCTTTATCTTTTAGTATTCAAGATAAGGAGTATTTGAATTATTTAGACGAACGTGAATCATCAAATCAACAATTTTATCAATTATTAAGAGAACGTGTTATTTCGAAAACAACACAAATTAATGAATATCGATTTATTGAATTCTTTGAACCATTCTTACAAGAAGGATATGATATATTATATATAGGTTTTTCCAGTGCTTTATCAGGTACGTATAATTCATCAGTGCAAGCTGCAAATGAGTTACAAACTAAATATCCAAATCAAAAAATAATTACAATCGATTCTTTAGCTGCATCTATGGGGCAAGGTTTACTTGTAACATATGCTGCAAGATTAAAGAAGGAAGGTAAATCATTAGAAGAGATTGTAAAGTGGGTAGAAGATAATAAACGTAAAATATGTCACTTATTTACGGTTGGAGATTTAAATTATCTTCGTCGTGGTGGACGCTTATCTTATTCAAAAGCATTACTTGGAACTATCTTAAGAGTTAAGCCATTACTTCATGTTTCAAATGAAGGTAAACTTGTACAAACAGGAATGAAACGGGGAAGAATGAGTGCACTTGATGCCATGATCTCAAGATTAGTTGAAACAATTGAGAATCCAGAAGGGCAAACTATATTTATCTCGCATGGTGATTGCTTAGATGATGCGGAATATGTGAAAGAACAGATAAAAGCCAAATTACCAGTAGGAGAAATTATGATTCATTATATAGGTCCTGTTATTGGTAGTCATTCCGGATTAGATACACTTGCAATTTTTTATTATGGAAATGACCGATAAATAAAAAAAATATTTGCTATTTTTGAAATAATATAGTATAATATCTATAGTCAAAAATAGTAAATGCACCTTTAGCTCAGCTGGTAGAGCAATTGACTCTTAATCAATGGG
>DATCKF010000027.1:0-16097 GCA_036562395.1 Bacilli bacterium | reverse complement strand
ATTTCTTTATTTTCAACTTGAGCATGGAGATCTTTAATTACTAGTTCCATTTTTTACTCCTTTATATGTATAACCTACTGATTCTAATTCCGTATTAAAATTAAATTTGCCTTCTAATCCACTTGTAATATATATTTCTTTTTTATCATCAGTAACAAATACTGCTTCAACATCTTCTAACCCTTCAACAAACCTTACTCCTTCCTCTAATCCCATACAGAAAACAGAAGTTGAATAAGCATCAGCTTGCATAGAATTATTGGTGATGATCGATACTGACACCAACCCATTATTTACAGGATAGCCGGTTTTAGGGTTTAAAATATGATGATATCTAATTCCTTGGCTGGTAATAAATCTTTCATAAGTTCCACTGGTAACAACGGTTACATCATTATAATACATATGACCTAAATAATATTGCGTATATGGATTTGGAAGAGAATTTGCAAATGGTGTTGATATTTTCACAAGCCACTCCCTATCATCATAATAATCATAACCGAAAGTCATAATATTACCACCGACATTTATTATCGCATTTTTGTAGCCTTTGGAAAGTAAATATGCTTTTATTTTATCACAAGCATACCCTTTTACAATCGAACCTAAATCAATTTTCATTCCTTCTTTTGATAAAAAAACAGTTTTATTATCTTCATCAATAATAATATTTTGATAATTGATTAATGGAAGAGCATTATTTATGTCTTCTTGAGTTGGAATTACGGCTTCTTCTTTATTATATTGACTATCAAAATTCCATAATTCCCATACTGGTAAGATAGTAATATCATATAAAGCAACATCATTTACCTTTGTGCTTTCACTTGCTGCAATGCTCGTTTTAATAATATTGATAACTTCATCCGTCACTGTCACCGGACTGATTCCTGCTTTTTGATTAATCTGACTAATAAGACTATTATCATTATCAATAACATCATATGTAGCATCTAATTCATCTAAAATTTGTTTTATCGATGCTTTTACTTCTCCACTTTCACGTAATTCTTTGATTCTTGCTTTTGTATCAACGATGGTAACTTGAGGAAAAACAGAAAACGTTGGTCCAAAAAGCATTTGTTCAAAGGTATACTTGTCTTTCTTATCTTGTGTACAACTTGATAGAAGCGGAGCCAAGATAATAATAAGTAATAATGCAATTATTTTCTTCATGTCTTCACCTCATTAACTATATTATTATACCAAATAATTATGTTTATTGCACTAATAATAATAAAAATTTTCCGCTCTTCCATAAATAAGAAAAATCTAGTTATTACTAGATTCACTTCTTACTGTACCTAAAACAAAGATTGTTATCATTACCATCACAAAAGGGTTATACCATGTATTATCAACCAATCCATGAATCAACATTGAGATAATTGCAAACAGTGTACATAAATGATACGGATTCTTTTTAAAACAATTTTTCATAATAATAAAAATATAAAACCCAAAACTTAAAAGTCCTAAAATCCCTAATGTTGCAAGAGTTTGAATAAGATAATTGTGATAATGAAGATATGGACCAGCATCTTTTGCTAGATAATAACTTCCTGTATATGCACCAGCTCCAAAAAGAGGATATTTTTTAAATAAATTAATACCGCTTTTAAAAATCTCGATCCTTGCCTGATCGTTGAACCATCCTCTTCCATGCATTTTCTCTAAATATTCTTTAATGCCTATTGATAAGATATCAAATCGAAATATAAAGATTACCATCAATAATAATATCAAAACTGAAAAAATCCAATCGATGATTAATTTTTTTCTTTCCTTAACATAACAATATGAAACAATCAATAAAAGTAAAATGATAATTGCAAGAGCAATGTAAGCACCTTTACTTAACATCATGATAATTAATAGGATATCAATCATCACAAAAAATAAGATAAAATTATTTCTTTGATTATTTAAATATAACGAATATGTAATCGGCATTATTAGAAGCAACATCATGGCAATTGTATTTGATACTCCCCAACCGAGCTCGATATCTTTGCCAACAACGTCACCTTTATAAGTAATGATATAAATAGCAAATTCAATAGCAATTGCAATCCCCAAAGCTAAAGCATTCTTCCCTAAATATTCTTGAAGATCTGTTTTATCCTTATTAAAGAAATATAAAAAGAGTAAACAAAAACCAGCTACTTGGAAGACTCCAACTAATCCTAATGTTAATGTATCTTTATTGATATTTATTAATGATAAAATATTTGATAATAAGAAAAGTAACATCGCATATAAGATATCATTTCGATACTTTAATTTGTTCCGAAAAAGATCAACTAAAATTGTTGGTAGCCCAATAATAGCAATTGTTATGATAATTGACTTATTACTTGAAAATGTTGTTTCACGATGATTGATAATTGCTGCACATATAAGAGTAATAAGATTAATTCTTTTCGCATCGAATATAATTATCAAAAATGCCATCATCAAATAATATATCATCGCCAGATTCTGATTTTTGATGGTCCAACATATAATCGTTATTATGTATGTAACAATAATAAAATAATTGCTATTTAAATATGCCTTAATGGGGTTAATGATTTTTGCCATCTTCTTTTTCCTTTACTAATAATACCTTTTATTATATTTTCTCCACAATACACTTAACACAATAATTAGTGAAATTATTGATATATTTATTCCCCAAAACAAACCAGGTGTTTTATAAACAAACTCAATCTCGTGGTTTCCGCTACTAACCAAAATACCCATATAGCCAACATGAGCTTTGAATATTTTGGTCTCTTTTCCATCAACAAATGCTTTAAATCCGCTACTATAAGGTAGTGAGATAAATAAAATGCCATCTTCTTTCACATTTACTTTTCCGGTAAATCCATGATTATTAAACTCTAAATCAGTGAATGTTTCATCATTAAGATCATTTATTTTATTTAATACACTATCCATTGAATTTAAATAATATCCCATCTTTTCAAATTCATATTCACCTTCAGGAAAATATATTTCAACATCCACCTGTTTATTATGATAGTAACCTAAGTTAATTAAATGATCTGGATTTTCGATATGATTAAGTGTTCCATAACGAAAATTATGCTCTTGATCTTGATAATCATTAGCTTTATATGTTATTGTAAAGCTTTGATCTTTATCAAGTTTTTTTATGCTTTTTATTTCTATAAATAGTTCACTATTATTTATGATTGGGGTTGTAAATGTTATTTTTCCACCACCACTAAAACTAGTTAGATAATTATCTGATATTTGTATATTATCAGTTGTGTAATTATTTATTACATAATAATTAGTATTTTCAAAATTGCGAAACTTATTAAGGTTAATATCTTCATCTAAAATTACTGCATCTAATATTAATCTTTCGCGATCAAGATAATTTAATTTTAAAACTTCATTAACATTTATATAATTGTGATATACAAAGCCAAAATTAAGAAAATTTTTATTTATATAAATATAAGCATCTTCATATACCTTCTTACCGTTATCATATTCGATATACCCTAAACCTTCAGGATTATATTTATCAAGAACAAATTTTTCAACTTTAACCTTTTCTAATAATTCAAATCCATATGGCGGTAATTTATTTTCTGATTCACGGATAATTATATATTTCACATTATTAATACTATTTAAATAATACCTGCTATTAAAACCATTATATCCTGCAGTAGTATTATCATTAACAACATTAAAGAATTCAATAACTTCACCGATATGCTTATTGGCCATTGAATTATAAAAATATGTACTATTAAATCCATACAATAAATTATCATTACTATAATAATCAGTATTTAAAACGAATTTATTTTGCTCAACTCGGAAAAAGTCTTGATCTCTAGATATCGTTTGATATGTATTTAAATCGCCATAAGCATTTAATCCTTCACTTGCGCTTACAACTGTATAGATACATGTATTGGCAATTAAAACGATAAATGAAGTAATCAAAGTAAACTTAGCAATTTTCTTTTTTGTTATAACGATGATTTTAGTGATTTTAACTTTTTTAAATCCTATATACCCAATTATTATAATAATTAGTAATACAAATGATTGTAAAATAAATCCTTTGAATAATGATGCTATATAAAACCCTAAACCAAGATAAGCAATTATCAGTATCGTTTTTATTGCTTTTTTGATACTTAAAGTCTTTATATCCTCACACTGTTCAATAACTCTTCCAAGAATTATTGCGGCTGGTAAAGTAATAATATAACTCCAACGATTATTAACATATGCGAAAGCATTTAACGCATATCCAAAAAAGGAGATAAAAATAAAGCCAGATGTAATTAAGAAATAAATACTTTCCCAACTTTTTTTATTTTGATTAAATAAAAAAATCAAAACGATAAATAATACAAAGCCATTACCTATTCCCGATGTATAATGATTCCCAACATACGGAAACAAATAGGAAGCAAGGATTTGGGAAAAATTGCGATAATCATAAAAGATAAAACCTTTTGATGTAATTCTACTTCCACTTAAAATTGCCAAGGCTTGAGGAAGTAAAACAAAACTTCCTAACAAAGTTCCTAATACATAAAGGATATTTATTTTTATAAACATTTTGAATGGCTTTTTAGGCTTATCATTTGTTATAAATAAACGGATTATAACATATAATTCAAAAGCAACACATGCGTATAAAAAGAAATAAAATTGATTTATTAAAGCAAAAAAGACCGTAAAAATTAAGACTAAAAATGATTCATCTCGTAATACTTTTTCTGCCCCTAATATTATTAAAGGTAATAACATTGGTCCATTAATAAACATGGGATGTCGAAAAGCGGTAAATAAAATGGTAATATTGAAACAATAAAAAATACTTGTTGCAAATAATGCATAAAAATTATGTATCCCTAATTTTCTTGCTAGAAGAATAATAAAAATACCAGCTAAATATAGTCTTAAGATAATCATGAGATAGAAACTTGTCTCAATATATGAGATTGGTAAAATATATGCAATTATCGTTAACGGATCAAATAATGAATAATATGTATAACTGATGATAAAATCACTACCTAACCCTAAATTATAACGATAAATTTGAAGACCATTACCAGCCAAAGCTTTTTTCATTTCTAAAACATAATCTCTTAAAAAAGGTAGATGCTGTTTTAAACCATCAGTAAATAAGCCAAATCCTAAGACTTGCTTCGACTTGATTTCTAAAGGTATTAATCCAATTAATAAAAATATGATAAAAGTGATAGTAAAAGCAATATATACGTTTTTGTTTATAATCTTCATAATTTCACCACTGTTTATATAATTTTATCACTTCTCTTGCTTTTTTTCAATACTAATTGACTTTTCTTGGTTTTCCATGGTATAATTAATAAAGTTTCTATACTAGATTATTTGTTGCAAACACATTTAGGAGATATTATGAAAAGGGTATCAATAATCATTCCTTGTTATAATGAGGAGGCAGTATTAGATATTTTCTATCAAGAATTATTAAAACATCTTGATGATAATTATCAATTCATTTTGATATTTGTTGATGATGGATCTAAAGACCAAACCCTAAACATTATAAAACAATTTGAAAAAAACGATAAACGAGTTAAATATATATCATTCTCACGTAACTTTGGTAAAGAAGCAGCTATGTATGCGGGCTTAAAAAGTGCAAAAACATTTGATAGTGATGCCACAATCATCATGGATGCTGATTTACAACACCCACCAGCATTAATCAAGGAAATGTTAAAGTATTATGAACAAGGTTATCAACATGTCTATGCGAAAATAAAAGCTCGTCGCGAAGAACCATTATTAAAAACAATCTTTGCAAAAGGATTTTATAAATTATATTCAATTCTAACCGGAGATAAAAACTTCGAAAATGGCTTAACTGATTTCTGTTTATTAGAAAAGAAAGCAATCGATGCTTTCCTAGAAATCAAAGATAACCATCGCTTTACAAAAGGAATCTTTTCGTGGATTGGATTTGACAAGAAATGTATCGAATTTGATTATATATCCCGGGCTGCCGGTAAAACCAAATGGTCATTCAAAAAATTATTCGATTATGCAGTATCAGGAATACGTCAATTCAGTCACTTTTATATGTTAATTCCGACAATTGCTATTATTATCGGTTTAGGAATATTTATCTATGATTTAATAATTAATCTTCTTACAACCTTTAATAAAGAAGCAATTAAAATTGATATTTATGCCATTCTAATTCTGATCGTATTAAGATTTATTATGAAATTGTTATATGATGTTCGCGATCAAAATTTAAAACGTCCAATGTACTTAACAAAGTGCACTAATATCGAGGAACAAAATGAAAATCATAATTAAAAAATTCTTTACGAAATCTTTCATCTTTTTTTGCATAATTGGTGTTATTAATACATTACTCCATCTACTTGTTTATAACTTCTTTTTATTATTATTTGAAAAAGATGAAATATTTAATATTTTTGATTCTTACCAAGAAGTAATCGCTAATACGATAGCATTTATTTCTGCTTCCGTATTTTCTTATTGGGCAAATGCAACAATCACTTTCAAAGCAAAAATGAATTATACTTCATTTGGATTGTTAATGTTAGTATTTATTATGAGATTAATCTTAAGTGATTTTTTGGTTTTAGTCTTTAAATATATTTTCTTGCAATTAGATTTAGATCAATTTATTAAAATAATTCCAATTCCAGTTTCATGTATCCTTATTCCATTACAATTTTTAGCATTTAACCGTATTTTAATACCTATTAAAAAATATGAAAATTAATCCGATGATTCGGATTTTTTTATTAGAAAAGAGTGTCATACGACACTCTTTATTGCAATGAAGAAATGGCAATCCATTTCGCATATAACTTTTCAGGAACAGATGTTGCATCAGCAGGAATTCTCGTAATCGGATTTCCTGTGAATTGTGGATTATCATACCAACCTCCAAAGATATGATCATCTTTAAATGGTGATACCAAGATTACTTCTTTTCCAGGAATAAATTCTGTTGGTTGATACTTCACATCAACTTTCTTGGCTTTATTTCCATCAATAACATAACGGACATTAGTATTTGGATGTGCTGATCTAAATTCCGCAAATAGCCCTGTTCCTAAATCTTGCGTTCCATAGAAATAACCATCTAAAACAAATCCTGCTAGTGATTTTCCAGAAACTCCTTCATAGAAATAATTACTTTGATACTTCGCATGAGTTAAAATGGCTATATGATTAATTAAATTCATATATTTGCTCTTATATGGTTCAGTTCCTAAGAATCCACCTTCAATAGTGATAAATTCACCAGTAGTCGGATTTCCAGTTGCTGTATCAAAGAAAAGTTGACTATAACCATTATTTGTTTGCGAAGTATTTGAGGTTGTATGATTGTAAATTGCAACAGGATCAGTATAGTTTGCTTTAAAAGCTTCCCAAGTTGTTTTATGTAAACTAGAATCGACTTTATTAGATGTCAATAAATTATTTTCTTTTAAATACATATAGAAATCAGCCATAAAAATTTCTGGTAATGTTGAGACGGAATCAATACCATTTCCAGGGTTAGTTACATTACCAATATTCCAAGTCCAACTACCACCATTTAATTCATATACAAGTGGATAAACAGTAACCCATTTTCCATAAAACTCAAGATTTCCAGTTGTTCCTTTTGTAATTTCAGTAACTTCTTCTTTAAATTGATTATCCTTATACCATCCAACAAATCCTAAGTTTCCTTTTTGGTATTCTTGTAAAGTGATTTTATCTTCAATCGTATATGTTTTTGGTTCATGATTAAGTATTTGGGTACCATCATAATATGTAATACTATATACAATTGGTGTATATCGAGGTCTAATTTCTAAATTGCTTGTAACATTTGTGAAATCTTTATCCCAACCTTCAAAATCATAACCTACACGGACAGGATCATCTGGAGCAGTTGCACTTTTTCCATATTCAATGACTTGCGTATCTCCAATTTTATTTCCAGCATGATCTTTAAAAATGACATTGAACTTTTGCACTTCATATACTGGTTCAATAGTGACATTCTCGGTAATGTTAGTATAAGCTTTGTTCCATTCTTTAAAGACAAAACCTACAACGTCCGGAGCTTGTGGTGCATTTGCATTTTCACCATGATTGACATTTTGCTCGCTTAAGACATTTCCTTCTTTATCTAAAAATTTAACTTTATAAACATTTATTTGATATTCAGCTTTGACTGTTAAATCTTGTTTGACATTTGTAAATTTTTTATCCCAACCTGTAAATCCATAACCAGTTCTTGTTGGATTATTTGGTGCTTGTGCATCCTCTCCATATTCTACTGTTTGTTCTTTGAGGATAGTATTATCATAATCAACAAATCTTACCGTAAATGTTTTAATTGTCCATTTTGCATATAAAGTGATATCCTTTTTAATTTCTTGATTAGTATATCTTTCTGTAAATTCAGCATCTAAATACCATCCATCAAAATTATATCCCTCTTTTGTAACTGTTGGTAATTCTAATTCTTCTCCTTTTTCAAGAACCTTATCAGCAACTTCGCCACCACCATTAGTTACAAACTTGACAGTTCTTTTTGAACTGCATCCAGAAAGTACGATAAGAAAAACAATTAATAAAATAAATACCAATTTCTTCAACCCTATCACCTCAAAATCATTATATCAAATGAATGATTAAACTTCAATAATAAATACAAATTATGGAAAAGAAAATCCGACTATGTATAACATAATCGGATAATTTTTTTATTTTGAATAATCCATTGCAGCATATCTTTGATACATCTTGTATCGTCTTTGAGCTTCTAGTTTATTTTGAACTAATAATCTTTCTGCTTCTTCTGGATTAATATTCTTTAATTGTGCATAACGTCTTTCAGTTAGAAGATGTTCTTCATATTTATCCCAATTTGGTTCTTTTGAATCAATTACAAATGGATTCTTGCCTTGTTCTTCTAATCGAGGATCATATCTAAATGTTGTCCAGTATCCGCATTCAACAGCAAGTTTAGCTTGTTCTTGACTCTTGCCCATACCACCTGCAAGACCATGAGCAATACATGGAGCGTAAGCAATGATGATTGATGGTCCTTTATAACTTTCAGCTTCTTTGAAAGCTTTAAGCATTTGGGCTTGTGATGCTCCATGAGCAATTGAAGCAACATATACATGACCATAACTCATCGCAATTGCTGCTAAGTCTTTCTTCTTACCTTTCTTACCAGCAGCAGTAAATTTCGCGATTGAAGCAGTTGGACTTGATTTTGATGATTGACCACCAGTATTAGAATATACTTCAGTATCAAGAACTAAGATATTAACATCTTCATTATTAGCGATAACATGGTCTAAGCCTCCGTATCCAATATCGTATGCCCATCCGTCACCACCAATAATCCATTGTGAACGTTTTGTAATATGTGCTTTTAATTCAAGAATTTCTTGAGCATATTCTTCTTTATTATCTTCTAATAATGGAACAAGTTGACGTGATACTTCTTGAGTGATCTTACCATCATCACGATTTTCAAGCCATTTTGTAAATAAAGCTTTAACTTCATCGCTTGCTGTATCAGATGCTAATCCTCTTTCCATGGCATTTGCAATACGATTACGTAATGTTTCTGATGCAATTCTCATACCAAATCCATATTCAGCATTATCTTCGAATAATGAGTTAGCCCATGCAGGACCGCATCCTTCTGGATTTGTTGTATATGGAGTTGATGGATATGATGCACCATAAATTGATGAACATCCAGTTGCATTTGCGATTACCATACGATCGCCGAATAATTGTGTTAATAATTTAATGTAAGGAGTTTCACCGCATCCAGCACATGCGCCACTAAATTCAAATAGAGGTTGTGCAAATTGTGAGTTCTTAGGAGATGCTGTCTTATCAATTAAATTATCTTTATATGTAACATTATTGAAGAAATATTCAGCAACTTTATCTTTACCAGCATGAATTTCACTATCAATATCAGTCATTGATAATGCTTTTTCGCCACGTTTTCCTGGACATACGTTAACACATACGCCACATCCTGTACAATCAGCAATAGAAATTTGGATGCTATATTTTAACCCTTCTAAGCCCTTACCAACAGCATCAAGCATTTCAGAATTTTGTGGAGCATTGTTGACTTCTTCTTCTGTCGCTAGGAATGGTCTAATTACGGCATGAGGGCAAACGAATGAACATTGATTACATTGAATACAATTGTCCTTATTCCAAGTAGGAACGAAGGAAGCGATATAACGTTTTTCATATGCAGCACTACCATTTTCCATAGTTCCATCATCATAGTTAAGGAATGTTGAAACTGGTAAATCATATCCCTTAATTGCATTAATTGGTTCTGCAATCTTCTTAACGAATTCAGGAACATTGTTTTCTTTTTTATCTTCTAATGGTAAGTTAACCCATTCAGGATCAACTTTCACTTCAACAATTCCATTAGCACCACGGTCAATTGCTACATAGTTCATATCAACTACTGCTTGACCTTTTTTGATATAAGACTTATATGCATACTCTTTCATTAATTCTTGAGCATGTTCATATGGCATAATTTGTTCATTTAGTTTAAAGAATGCAGATTGCATAATCGTATTAGTACGATTTCCTAAACCAATTTCTTTTGCAAGAGTAATTGCATCAATAATATAGAATTTAGCTTTTTTCTTAGCAAGAGCAATCTTTGCACTGTTAGGCATGAATTCAATTAATTCATCAACTGATTTCATTGTATTTAATAAGAATGTTCCGTTTTCTTTTAATTCACTTAACATATCATATTTTTCTAGATATGAATCAAGTGAGCAAGAAATAAAGTCAGCTTCTCTTACTAAATATGTAGATCTAATTGGGTTCTTACCAAAACGTAAGTGGCTTCTTGTAACTCCACCAGATTTCTTTGAATCATATGCAAAATATGCTTGTGCATAATAATCAGTATTATCCCCAATTAACTTAATAGTATTTTTATTAGCACCAACAGTACCATCACTACCTAAACCATAGAAAATCAATTGGCTAACGCCTTTTCCAGCAGTATTTGGTTCACGTGTTACAGGTAAACTTAAATGCGTTACATCATCAACAATACCAATAGTGAAACCATTAATTGCTTTATCTTCTTTTAATAAATTATCATAAACGGCAATGATTTGACCTGGTGTTGTATCTTTGCTTGATAAGCCATAACGTCCACCAATTACAAGTGGTGCATTTTCTCTACCATAGAAGGCAGCTCGAACATCTAGATATAGAGGTTCGCCAGTTGCTCCAGCTTCTTTTGTTCTATCAAGAACGGCAACTCTCTTAACAGTATTAGGAATAACTTTCAATAAATGTTCAACAGAGAATGGACGATATAAATGAACAGTTACAACCCCAACTTTACGATTTTCAGTTTCATTTAGATAATCAACAACTTCTTTAATCGTTTCCGTAACTGAACCCATTGCAATGATAATATCTGTTGCTTCTTTATCGCCATAGTAATTAAATAATTTATATTCTCTGCCTGTTACTTTCGAGATTGCATTCATATATTCTTCAACAATCCCTGGAACAGCATTGTAATATTTATTTTGAACTTCACGAGTTTGGAAATAAACATCATCATTTTGAGCTGATCCACGTGTTACAGGCTTTTCAGGATTTAAAGCGCGTTCTCTGAATTTACGAACAGCTTCACGATCAAGTAATTCATCAAATACTTTATAATCGATTACTTCGATTTTTTGAATTTCATGACTTGTTCTGAAGCCATCAAAGAAATGCATAAATGGAACACTAGATTTTATCGCAGCAAGATGTGCTACACCACCTAAATCCATTACTTCTTGAACACTTGCAGTTGCAAGCATTGCAAATCCTGTTTGACGTGCAGCCATAACATCTTGATGATCACCAAAAATTGATAAAGCTTGCGCAGCAATACTTCTGGCAGCTACATGAATAACACCTGGTAATAATTCTCCGGCAATTTTATACATGTTAGGAATCTTTAATAGTAATCCTTGACTTGCTGTAAAAGTTGTTGTTAGGGCACCGGATTGCAATGAACCATGCACACTTCCAGCAGCACCAGCTTCAGATTGCATTTCCACAACCCTTACAGGATTGCCGAATAAATTCTTTTTCCCCTTACTTGCCCAATCATCAATATATTCTGGCATTGGTGAAGAAGGAGTGATTGGATAAATACCAGCTACTTCAGTAAACGCATAAGCTGTATATGCAGCAGCTTGATTTCCATCCATCGATTGAAAAACTTTTTTTGACATATAATCCTCCCATAATATTTCTCATATATATCCATTATTTTTATTATAGCATAAAATCCTATTTAATTAAAGATATATTTCAACTTTTATATTTTATCATAATATCGATGATTTGTTAAGAGAAAATTTAATTTTTCCATAAATTAAATGTCTTTATTCAAGGCGTTTTTCTAAATCATCTATAATATGATCATAGAATTTCGTATCAATTTTAAACTTCTTATAATAAATCATAAAGCTAATTAAAATTAAAATTAATGGGATTATTATCATTGAAAATCGTAATATCAAGCGCATTTGACTAGTCATATTTTGACTAATTCCTTCGCGGACTAATTCATTGACATTATCTAGATCTCCATATTTTATTTTATCTTCAGTAGCCCTTTGAATTACTTTATCATTTATGCCTGAATAAGCAAGTGTCATGGTCACGATTAAAGTTTGAATTGAGGTTGCCAGTTTTGTAACAAAAGGATTAACAGCAAAAATGATACTTTCATTTCTTGTTCCTAATTTCCATTGACCATATTCAATCGTATCAGCAAGCATCGCAATAACTAACACTTGAATAAACCCTTCCCCAAAAAATAAAAAGAAACCAGCGATACCAATTGTTGTCATATTCATTGGGATAAGATAACCAACTCCAAAAAACATTAAGTAACCTATGACAATTAAGACAATTGCAAAGGTGAATATCTTTTTCCGACTAACCTTTTTTACAATCCCTGGAAATAAACCTAATGCAAGGAGTTGACTTATCGCAAGAATGATTGAGAAGAATGTAAATTCATCACCACCATATTTATTAAAATCATAATCAAAGAAATAAATTCCTAAAGCAGTGGTTGTAAAATAACCAATGTTAAAGAGTAAGATAGCAATAATAATTACGACTAATTGATCGTTTTTAAAAATAATTTTCAATAAATCTTTTAAACTTGTTTTTTCTTGTTTCACATGTATTATTTTTGAAGGTCTCTCTTTAACACCAAAGATTGTAAATAATTGTCCCAAGAAAAATAAAGCACAAATTACTAAAGCAATCCAGAAAAAGCCTTTAATTGGTCCTCCCGGAAAATTTGTATAAATTAATGGTACTAAAGCGATAACAATAAACATTCCGATACTCGCAAAGATTCTTGCAAGCGATCCGATACTTTCGCGCTCTTGGGGGATTGTTGAAAAGGTGGGATACATTGACCAATAAGCAATATCATTCATTGTATAAGCTGTTTCAAGTAATAAATATAAAATTGTAAAGACAACAACAAACGGTACTCTTGATAATCCATAATCTTGAAACAAGAGAAAAATGAATAATGCACTTGTAAAAGCACCTATTAATATCCATGGTTTGAATTTTCCATATTTGGATTTTGTATTATCAATTATCAGTCCCATAATCGGATCATTTACTGCATCCCAAACTCTTATAATTGCCATCACAATTCCAACCGCAACTAATTCCCAATCATCAACACCTAATGCATTTGTTAAAAAGACAATTAAATAAGTACTATATAAAGTATAAGCCATATCTCGAAATATTGATGGGACGGTATATGCTAATTTCGTCTTAAGATCAATTTTTAAATTTTCTTCCATAAATAATTAATATATTAATTTCCTTTCCCTAAATTTTTATAATATACTCTTGTTTCATATGGTTTTAAGATGTTTGTATCGTTTTGATAATTAGATAAGATTATTTTAAAATTATTTAAATTGTATTTTGATTTTAATTTCTTTTCTTTATCTGAATAATTACACAAAACAATCAATAGCTCACAATCTGTTCTGCGTTCATAATAAACATAATCTTTATCTTTTGGATAATGTTCTAAATAACTACCATCAATAATAACACGATATTGTTTACGAAGTTCGAGAATACTTTGATAATATTTAATGACTGATTCATTGCTATTTAAATCACTTTGAACATTTATCTCTTGATAATTAGGATTTACTTCAAGCCATGGCTTAACATTTGAAAAGCCACCATTAATCGTATCATCCCATTGCATTGGGGTCCTAGCATTATCACGACTCATCCATTTAATTCTCTTCATCATATTTTTATGTGAAAAAAATTTCCTTCCGATTTTATAAACATTTAATGTTTCAATGTCTTGGTATTGATCTAGATTTGTAAAATGAGCATTTAACATTCCAATTTCTTGACCTTGATATATAAATGGTGTTCCTTGTTGGAAGAAAAGATATGTTGCAAGCATGGTTGCAGAATGATAACGATAATTTTCATTACCAAAACGAGAAACTGAGCGTGGCTGATCATGATTTTCGAAATATAATGTGTTCCATCCACGTCCATTAATTTGATATTGCCATTTACTTAATGCTTTTTTCAATCTGATTAGTTTAAATTTACGAACAAACCACTTAATTAAAAAGTTATCAGCCGCCATATGATCAAATTGAAAAATCATATTTAACTCTTTCTCGTTTTCAATATAAGAAAGAGCAACATCTGGGGTAATAAATGTACATTCACCAACAGTAAAACAATCATAATGATCTAATACATCTTGTTTTAATTCTTGTAAATATTTATGAACATTTGGTCCGTTTAAATAATGTTCTAAACCTACTAAAGCAATTTTAAATTTACCGTTCGGCAATCCTTTTGCTTTAGATATAATATTTATCACATCACATCGAAACCCGTCTACACCTAAATCTAACCAGAATTTTAAGATTTTCTTTACTTCCTCACGAACTTTAGGATTATCCCAATTTAAATCTGGTTGCTCTTTCGCAAACAAATGTAAATAATATTCATTTGTTGCTTCATTATAAGTCCACGCTTTTCCACCAAAAAATGATGTCCAATTGTTCGGTTTTTCTTTCCAAAAATAATAATCATGATAAGGACTATCCTTACTTTTACAAGCTTCTTGAAACCACGGATGTTGATTAGAGGTATGATTAACAACTAAATCCATGATGAGTTTCAAATCACGTTTATGAACTTCAGAGATTAATAATTTAAAGTCATCCATCGTTCCATAATCTTCATGGATATTATAATAATCAGAAATATCATATCCAAAATCATATAATGGGGATTTATATATAGGCGATAACCAAATCGTTTTAACACCTAAACTTTTAATATAATCAAGTTTGGAAATGATTCCTTGAATATCACCGATACCATCATTATTCGTATCTTTAAAACTGCGAGGATATATTTGATATACAGCCCCTTCTTGATACCATTTTCTCATTTTTTATACCCCTTTTTTAACTTTCCAAAACCTCTTAAGAAATGTAAGTTAGCAATATCAATAATCCCTTCAGCTGCAATTAATGGTAACTCATCTCCACTCATAACCGATAAAGCACGAAGAGGTGTTGCAAATAAAGTTTCCATCATTACTTTTTTTAACCATTCTTCATGAATATTATCATAGATTCTTTTTGCCTTTTTCATAATTATTTTGGTAATTAAAGAACCAACAAAAGATTTCTTTAAATGGTTTAATGTTGATTCAAGAGTATAAGGTCTTTTTATCTTTTCTTTTCTTGGTGGGATTGGAGTAGAAAATAATTTGTTAAAATCACTTGGATTATATATTTCTTGATAATAACTTAAAAGAGGATGTTCTTGATAATCTATTGGATTATCTTTGATATCATACTCATAACTATAAATAACATCACTAGCATTTTTGCATATTTGGATATAATATTTTCCTTTATTAAAAATATATTTATGAAGATAGATAT
>DATCKF010000024.1:0-2332 GCA_036562395.1 Bacilli bacterium | reverse complement strand
AATCATGTTAAGTAAAAAATGATTATTATTGACAATTTATCTAATTAGTGTTAAAATCTTTAAGGAATAGTGGGTGAATCATGGAGAATATTAAAAATAAGAATAGATGGGGATTAGTCGTTAATTCTTTAGTTACGGTTTTCATAGTATTGATAATCCTTTTTATCATATATGCCCTTGTATCTAAACAAAATGATGGAATCCCTAAGTTTTTTGGAAAAAGTTATTTGACGGTCCTATCAGACAGTATGGATATTGAAAATGAAGAGTACGACTTTAAAGGTTTTGAACGTGGTGATATTATCACTATTAAACGTTATCGTTGGGATGAAGCCCTTAATAAAACGTTTGAAGTTGGTGATATCATTACCTTTGAATGGGTAAATGATAAAGGAAAGATTGTATATTTAACCCATAGAATCATTGAAGTAAATACTATCGAAAAATACTACATAACTCAAGGTGATGTAGCTGCTTCAAAAAAGATGTCTAAGGATCCTGATGATGGGTATGCGGAAAAGGTGTTCTTTGTTGATGTTGTTGGCGAATATGAAAAAACAATCCCTTGGGTTGGAAACATCTTCTTATTTTTACAAGGACCAGTAGGCTTTTTAATTTGTATTGTTATTCCTTTGTTTGGTTTATTTATTTATGAAATCTTTAATTTCCGAAAAGCCTACATTGGTTATCGCAATGAGAAAAAAGGTGGCACCTCACAAGAAAAATCCGCTGAAGAATTACAAAAAGAAATTGAAAGATTGCAAAAAGAATTACTTGAAAGGGAAAATAAAGGACAATAAAAAGACAGATTGCTCTGTCTTTTTTTATATAGGTACTGCACTTAATTTATTTGCTTATTGTTATAATAATCCTGTTTTAATTAATTATAACTATTCCAACTATTATATATTTGATATATATAGTATAAATTTTATAAAAAAGAATGTTATTAACTATAGTGGTGATGTTCAATCTAAATTAAGATGGGAAATAAATTGGTTTAATTCTGAAGGTAAGTGATATAATTTGACAGAAAATGTATTTACAGCAACTTATGGTAATTTCTCTTTATCTGTGGCATCATGCCATAGTGGATTATTGAATATTACAGAATCTGGCATTGAACTTGTAAATCTTAGAATCGATTTAATAACTGCAGAATATACTACTCCATTAGGGGTCAATTATTATACAACATTAGGTAGTGCTGTAACATATTGTGGTTTTGATTTTGAAAAAGGAATTGGTTTTGATATAAAGGCTGTTGCTAAGTTTACTGATGTTGAGAAAACCACTATCTAAAATAAAAAACAGCTAAATCTATTAGTCTTTTACATGAACTTAATAGATATAACTGTTATTTTAAGATATTTCAAATTATACAGGTCCTTTTTTATAACTCTTTTCGTTCCATAATCTTTTTAAATTCTTTTTCAACACCATTAAATATTTTCACAATCTTCGGATCAAAATAATTTCCGCGATCTTTATTAATTAATTCAACTGCTTCTTCATGAGATACAGCTTTTTTATAAGGCCTATCTCGAGTTACCGTATCATATGTCGTAACTAAGGCGATAACTCTTGCAATGAATGGTATTTCTTCACCTTTTTTCCCAGTTGGATAACCATTTCCATCATATCTTTCATGATGAAAACCACTAATATCTCGAACATATTGTTCAAAAGTACCCATTTCCATATTTGGCTTTATAGCCATCATGATGTTATATCCAACTGTTGCATGACGCTTAACAATTTCAAAATCGTGTTGATCAAGGAATGATTCTTTATATAAGATATATCCTGGAACTCCTAACTTTCCTAAGTCGTAAAAAGCTCCAGCTTCGGCAATCCTTTGAATCTTCCGATCGATATAAACTTCCTGCATATTATAACTTTCAGCATAAGCCTTCATTAAGATTGTAATATACATTTTGAGTTTTTCAAAATCTTCTTCCGTCTTCATCGTCTTCATTAGATAAATATTATATAATGAATCATAAACTTTTTTAGGGTTGCTAACATTAGCAGCATAATTACCAATAACTTTTACTAAACGGTCATTATATAAATCTAATTTATCTAATGATTTTTGTTGATCAATCATCGAAATAATCCTACTTATTTCCGCAACATATTCACTTTCACGAATGTTTTTAAAGACATCAAATAAAATGATAGCAAGAAAGACAATGAAAGAAATGTTAACGAAAATCATGATCAAGAAAAACCCTTGGACTATCTGTAAACTATTAATGATGCTTTCAATATCAGTCTCATTTATAGTTGCAATAAGTGTCGAGATTGAAAAAAAGCCAATAAATAAGAT
>DATCKF010000018.1:0-3589 GCA_036562395.1 Bacilli bacterium | reverse complement strand
ACTAAGTCATTAGGGATGCTTTTAATATGTAATAGCCCCTACACGCATCAAGAACTTTTAACAGTTTCCGATTTTGCTTCTTATTTTGTTCATCTTATTACCCAAAAATTAAAATATCATAAATTTGAATATCGCTCTCTTTACGCACGTATCAAACAAGCTAAATCATTTAATCAAAATCTTCCTGTCTTTTTTGGCGAATTCTTAATTGAATCACGGATTAAATTATTAAGAGGAGATGAAATATTAACTTCGATTTTACCTTTTAAAGAAAATGATGAACTATTTAAATATTTTAATTATCATGATATTCGTGAATTTTTAAAAATTAAGGATAAGTTATATCATTGTGAAGATGTTTCTTTTACACTAAAAGTTAAAGAGGAAAATAAAAATCGATGGTTTGAGATATTCGGAACATATATTGATAGTTTTAAAGATAATCCAATTTATTTAGGAATATTTATTGATATTACTAAAGAAAAAGAACTTGAAGAAAAACTTAGTAAATTTGAAACGAAATTAGAGGTAGTTGCGAAATATATTAATGATATCATCTTTGAATATGATATCAGAACTGATACATTTTATTGTTATGGTAAAAATATATCCTCAAATTTAGAAGTAATTGAAAATTATTTATCTGATTATAAAAAGATGCATCTGACTCTTACCAATTATCAAGCTAAATGGTTAACATTACTAACAGGGACAAAGATGTCTCCTTTTCCAATTAAGATCAATCATACTCTTAGTGGTTATAATAAGGTTATGTGGATGAAAGTGGAGAGTGAGATTGTTGAAGAAGAGGGAAAACCAGTAAGAGTAATTGGAAAATTAATTGATATCACCGAAGAACGTGAAAATGAAGAAAAATTATTAAAAGAATCACGTTATGATAAAGTAACCAAAATATATAATAAATCTTGTGGGGAATTTATACTAAAAGATTACTTATCATCAAAAACCGAAGATGATATTGATTCATTAATGATTATTGATATTGATAATTTTAGTGATATCAATAATCGTTATGGTTTTTACTTTGGTAATGAAGTTTTATACACCTTTGCCCAATATTTAAAGAAAGCGCTCCCAAAAGAGTACATTTTATATCGTCATAGTAGTGATCATTTTATTGCATTATTAAAAGGATATGATTGCGCCCGAGCAAGAGATATTGCCATTAAAATTTGTGAAGGGTGCAAGCATGGGTATGTAATCGATCAAGACATTAATTTCTCATGCAGTATTGGAATTGTCAGTACCCACTTAAGTCAAGATCTTGAAGAATTAATAAAATGTGCTGATTGTGCCCTCGTTAATATTAAAAATGGGGGAAAAGGATTTGCTGCAAATTACTTCTATACTCAAGATGAATTAAAGAATTTAATATATCAAAAACACTTAGGAAAAGGTGAACGCGAAAAAGTAGATTTGGATGATAACATCTTAGATTTTGCTTTTGAACTTTTAAGAAAAACTTCGAACTTTGAACAAGCTATCAATCTCTTATTTACGCAACTTTCCAAGAAAATGCATTTGAGTCGGATTATTATTCTTGATATTGACCAAGAAAATTATGAAGCCAAAGTAACTCATCAATATGGTGAAAATACATGTTCGAGTTTTATTCTTGATGAAAATGATTTTTACTTGTTTAAATCGGGATTTAATTATCACATGATTTATCAAGAAAAACCATATATTCTGACCAAAGAATTAAGTCGTTTAATTTCCAAATCGACATTGATAATGTCTTTATATGAACATCATGATCATTTTGGTGTCATTTTCTTCACACAAGAACAATTAGAAGATAATAAAACTTTACAATTAATTAGTAATATTATTTCCGTTTATTTAATCAGAGAATATAAGAAACGGGAAATTGCTCAAAAAGCTGAACTCGTGATGAAATTATCTCATGAAATTAGAACACCTCTTAATGGCATCAAAGGAATGATCAGGATTGCACAAGGAGAAATAAATAATAAGCCAAAACTTTTGAGTGCCCTTGAGAAAATCTCGATGTCATCAAAATATTTATTAAGCTTGGTAAATAATATATTAGACTTATCACGAATTCAAAAAGGGAAAATGCGGATTAGTAGTGAACCATTCAATTTAAACAATTTTATAGATGATATTGATGTATTAATGCGTATCCAAGCTGAAGATAAAAATATCCACTTTAAAGTCATTAAGAAGTGCCATAATGATTTAATTTTAGGAGATGCTTTAAAATTAAATCAAGTTTTAATTAATTTAATTGGCAATGCCATTAAATTTACACCGGAAAATGGAACTGTTATTTTTAAGATCACCGAACTTGAAAGCGATGAAATCCAAAAGACGGTGAAATTCAGTGTTAAAGATAATGGTATTGGAATTAGTCATGAAAATCTACATCGCATTTTTGAAGCTTTTGAACAAGAAAATACGCAGACAGTTAAATATTATGGGGGTACAGGCTTAGGCCTTGCAATTAGTAGTGTACTTGTAAAAATGATGGGAGGAGAAATTGAAGTTAAAAGTGAAGTAAATCATGGCAGTGAATTTTACTTTACCTTAACATTCCCGAAAACAAAACAAGTTCAAGAACCAAATTGGGAAATGAAGTTTTATAATAAACGAATATTGGTTGCGGAAGATAATGAATTAAATATGAAGATTATCACTTCTTTCCTTGATGAATTTGGATGCTTATATGATACAGCCATCAACGGTAAGCAAGTTGTTGATATGTTTATGCAAAATGAAGCATATTATTATGATTTAATCTTAATGGATGTGAGAATGCCAATTATTGATGGCTTTAAAGCAACACAAATGATTCGTAGTTCCGGGAAAGATGATGCTTTACTAATTCCAATTATCGCAATGACCGCAAATGCTTTTGCTGAAGAAGAAAAAGCATCTATTGAATGTGGAATGAATGCCCATTTAATCAAACCATTAGATATAAAACTATTATATAAACAATTTACAATCTTTTTAAAATGAGGTGAAACATGATCGGAGCAATTATTGGTGACATTGTTGGTAGCATTTATGAATGGGACAATTATCGTGCCAAAGATTTTCCCCTCTTTAAACATAATTGTGCTTTTACCGATGATACAGTCATGACGATGGCAATTGCTAGAGCATTTGTCAATCTCAATCATAACTTTACAAATCTCGAGGAAGAAGTTGTCAAGACGATGCAAGAATATGGAAGGAATTATCCGTTTGCTGGGTATGGAATTGCCTTTAATTCTTGGATCAATAACCCTAATCCTATTCCTTATAATAGTTTTGGAAATGGGGCTGCAATGCGTGTAAGTTCTGTAAGTTATGTTGGTAGAACTTTAGAGGAAGTAAAAACCTTAGCACACCGGGTGACAAAAGTCACACATAACCATAAAGAAGGTTTGCGAGGAGCAGAAGCAGTAGCAGTAGCTATTTTTCTTGCCCGTAGTGGTCAAAAAATTGAAGATATCAAAAGCTATATTAATCGCTATTACTATAAAATTGATTTCTCACTTGAAGGTATAAGACCAATTTATCAATTTGATGAAACTTGTCAAGGTAGTGTTCCTCAAGC
>DATCKF010000011.1:0-10851 GCA_036562395.1 Bacilli bacterium | reverse complement strand
CCTTGAGTTTCTTGAACAGTAATTTTTAATGCATCAACATAAGTAACAACTCCGTCAGCTTCACATATTAATGCTACGCCCGAGTCTTTTGCTGCTTTAGCTTCAATTCCTGTCGCTACATATGGCGCTTCTGGTCTTAATAGTGGGATTGCTTGACGTTGCATGTTCGCACCCATTAAGGCACGGTTCGCATCGTCATGTTCTAGGAATGGTATACATGCAGTGGAAACAGAGACAATTTGTTTAGGAGAAACGTCAATTAAATCAATAAATGATCTATCAATTTGGATCGTTTCACCTTTATAACGAGCAATAACTATCTCATCAACAATTGCCTTGTTTTCCATTTTAACATTCGCTTGCGCGATATAATATTCTTCTTCTTTATCAGCAGTTAAATATACAACTTCATCAGTAACAATTGGAATTCCATTTTCATGTTTTACCTTTAAATAAGGTGTTTCAATAAATCCATATTTATCAACACGAGCATAGGTTGCTAAGGAGTTGATTAATCCGATGTTTTGACCTTCAGGTGTTTCAATAGGACAAATACGACCGTAATGAGATACATGAACGTCACGAACTTCGAAACCAGCACGATCACGTGTTAAACCACCAGCACCTAATGCTGATAAACGACGCTTATGAGTTAATTCTGATAGTGGATTGACTTGATCCATGAATTGTGATAATTGTGAACTACCAAAGAATTCACGAATTGAAGATGTTAATGTACGAATATTGATAAGATTTTGGGGAACGATATTTTTAGGATCGTTATTTGTTGACATACGATCGCGAACATTCTTTTCCATTTTTGTTAAACCGATGCGTAATTGGTTTTGTAATAATTCCCCAACTAAACGAAGGCGTCGATTTCCTAAATGGTCAATATCATCAACAGTTCCGATACCTTTATGAAGATTCATATAGTAACTAATGGCAGCTAAAATATCAGATAAAGTAATATGGTTAACAGTTTCTCGTTGATCATTTCCGACTATTTTAACAGTTTCTCCATCTACTTCACAAGTAGCTACTTCTAAAATGACTGAATCGCCTTCAAGCATTTGTTCATATTGGTATGTTTTACGAATTTGGTCATTGTTTTTATATAAAAAGTCACAAAGTTCTTTGGTAACTGGAACCTTTGTTCCCTTCGCAACAAATATTTCACCTGTTTCTGGATTGATAAGATTATCTTCCGCAACAAAATCACCTTTACCGATTAGATATTCTAATCGTGAGGCAACATGTAATTTCTTATTTACTTTATAACGTCCAACGCTTGCAAGATCATAACGACGCGTATCAAAGAGACGACTGCTTAAATATGCTCTTGCACCATCTGGTGTTGATTTTTCGCCCGGACGTAATTTATCATATAATTGTTCTAGAGCATCATCAGATCCAAATGTTTCGTCCTTAAAAAATGTATTGTCTAAGAACTCTGATTGTCCGAATAAATTAATGATATCACGGTTTGTATTTAAACCGATAGCTCGTAAGAATGTTGTTAACGGGATTTTCTTTGAACGATCAAGCTTTGCATACCAAATATCTTTAGTACCTAATTCAAGTTCAATCCAAGCACCTCTTGTAGGGATGACTTGTCCAGAATATTTAACTTGACCACTTTTTTTATCAACTGTACTTGAAAAAAAGACACCAGCTGATCGAATGATTTGTGTAACAATTACTCTTTCAGCACCATTAATTACAAAAGTGCCCCATGGAGTCATGATTGGAAACTCACCCATAAAGATTTTTTGATTCTTTATTTCGCCAGTTTCCTTATTTTTCAATAAAACATCGACCTTCAAAGGACGTGCATAATTGACATCATTTCTCTTGGCTTCTTGAATCGAATATTTTGGTTCTTCAAATTCATAATCACCTAAATAAAGTTCAAGTTTTTCGCTATGGTCTTTAATTGGTGAAATTTCCTGAAATAATTCTTTAATCCCTTCTTCTAAAAACCATTTGAAAGATTCTGTTTGCACTTCAATCAAATTGGGAAGGTCGATATTTGTTTGCACACGAGAGTAATTTCTTCTAACCCGATCTTTTCCATAAACCACATTTTTATAGCTCAAAATATTCCACCTCGCTTAAATTTTAAGCAAAAATTGATTATCGTTATCTTTTTGACATAGTATTGCATTCTACTATAATACCATATATATGTCAAACTGTCAAGAACTTTTTTCATATAAACGACAAAAAAGAAACTTATAAATAAGTCTCCTTTTTACTCACTATCACATAATAACCATTTTTTTTATTAATTATGCTAGCATTCCTAAAAATTTCTTCCATCTTTATTAGTAGTGATGAAGCCCCCTGCTTTTTTTGGATAACAACATATAACAATCCCCCAGAGTTTAAATATGAATATCCTTCCTCGATAATTCGATGGACAATCTTTTTGCCAGCTCGAATCGGGGGATTGGTAATAATCATATCAAAAGTATCCTCAACATTTTGATATAAATCACTTTCATAAATTTTAACATTTTTAATGTTATTTATTTGTGAATTTTTAATGGCGAGGTTGATAGCTCTTTGATTTATATCGACTAAATGGCAAAAAGCTTGAGGATTGCATTTGGCAAGCGAAAGTCCAATAATTCCAATTCCACACCCAAGATCTAATATCAATCCATTAGGAATTTGGGGAATCGAATTTATAAGAAGATTCGTTCCAAAATCTACTCGATTTTTGGAAAAGACACCATTATCAGAAGTAAAGATCAAATGATGTTGGGCATAATGATAATCAAAAGTAAACTCATTACTTTGAAGATTATCATCATTAATAAAATAATGGCTCATTGTTTCCTCCTTAAATGAGGATTATTTAATTTCTACTGTAGCTCCTGCTTCTTCTAATTTAGCTTTTAGAGATTCAGCTTCTTCTGGAGTAATGCCTTCTTTAACTGGTTTTGGAGCTTCATCAACTAAAGCTTTAGCTTCTTTTAAGCCTAAACCTGTTAATTCACGTACTACTTTAATAACGTTAATCTTTGCTAATCCAGCTTCTTTAAGAATAACACTAACAGTTGTTGGTCCTTCTTCAACAGCTTCAGCAGCAGCAACAGCAACTGGAGCAGCAGCAGTTACACCAAATTCTTCTTCAATAGCTTTTACTAATTCATTTAATTCAAGAACAGTCATTTCTTTTAATGACGCAATAAATTCTTTAACATCAATTTTACTCATTTTAATTCCTCCTTATAAAATTAAGCTTCGCGTTCTGATACAGCCTTAATCGCATATGCTAAATTGCGAATAGGTGCTTGTAATACGCTTAGTAACATTGATAACATACCATTCTTGTCTGGTAAGCTTGCAAGTACTTTTAAATCTTCTAAAGGTATAACTTTACCTTCAACAACACCAGCTTTTACAACCAATTTTTCATTTGTTTTTGCGAAATCATATAATACTTTTGATGCATTGGTCGTATCTTTTGAGATAGCAACAGCACTAGGACCTTTAAAAACATCATCTAAACCTTCGTAGCCTGCAAGCTCTGAAGCACGTTTTAAGATATTGTTTTTAACAACCTTCAATTCGCAATTTTGTTTATGTAACTTTTGGCGAAGTTCTGTTACTTCTGCAACACTTAGTCCTAGGTAATGAATAAAGACAGCTGAACCAGCTCCTTTAAGCTTTTCAACAACCTCATTAACCTGTTCAACCTTCTTTTGCAAAGTTGCTTCTTTCATTTTTTCACCTCCTGAAATAAGAAAACCTCTTTTCGCCATAGCAAAAAGAGGTAGTGGTTTCACTAATAACCTCGGTAGGAAATTAAGCTTTCGCACCTACTGTCTACGGCATTTAATTTGTTCTATTTTTTTTAGGATGATATGTTTATATTAGATTGACTCTGGATTAATTTTAATTCCAGGGCCCATTGTTGTAGCGATTGTAATATTTTTTACATAAATACCTTTAACTGTTGATGGTTTAACTCTTAGTAACAAATCATTAACTGTTTTGATATTATCAACAAGTTTTTGTGCATCGAATGATACTTTGCCGACAATGATGGCAACATTACCTGATTTGTCAACACGATATTCAACTTTACCTGCTTTAATTTCTTCGACAGCTCTTTTAACATCCATTGTTACTGTACCCGTTTTTGCATTTGGCATTAAGCCTTTAGGACCTAAAATTTTACCTAAACGACCTAATTGACCCATCATATCGGGAGTTGCTACAATAATATCAAAGTCTAACCATCCGTTTTGAATTTTTTCAAGGTATTCATTTTCGCCTACATAATCTGCACCAGCTTCTTCTGCTTCCTTAGCTTTTGCTCCTTTTGTGATGACTAATACTCTTCTTGTTTTACCAGTTCCATGAGGTAAGACAATCGCACCACGAATATTTTGCTCAGCTTTACGAGGATCTAAGTTTAATCGGTATACCAATTCAACTGTCGCATCAAACTTTGTAAAGTTGATTTTCTTTGCTAATTCAACAGCTTCAGCAAGTGGATAGCGTTTAGAAGTATCAACTAATTTTAACGCTTCTAAATATTTTTTTCCATGTTTAGCCATGCTTTTTTCCTCCTTTGTGGTCTAACGGAAATTCCTCCCACTAAAAGGTGATAACCTTAAAGTATTGAAATCGTTAGAATATTTTAATTAATCTTCAACAACAATTCCCATATTTCTTGCAGTTCCTTCAACAATTCTCATTGCCGCTTCAACATCATAAGCATTTAAGTCAGGTAATTTTGTTGTTGCGATTTCACGAAGTTGAGCGCGAGTGATAGTACCTGCTTTGGTTTTATTAGGGGTACCGGAACCGCCTTCAATTCCAGCAGCTTTCTTTAATAAGTCTGCAGCTGGAGGAGTTTTGGTAATGAAAGTAAAAGAACGATCTTCATATACAGTAATGATTACGGGAATAATATTTCCAACTTTATCTTTTGTTGCTTCATTGAATTGCATTACAAATTGTTGGCCATTTACACCCGCTTGTCCTAATGCTGGTCCGACTGGTGGCGCCATTGTTGCCCTCCCAGCTGGAATTTGTAGCTTGATTACTTTCGTAATTTTTTTAACTTTAGCCACGAGACGCACCTCCTTTTGTCCGTGATGTGGTAATTTTGAGTTTTAACTCTCCCACTAAAAATAGATACGTATAAATGCACGCATCATATATTATACAATATTTTTTAGTAGTTGTCAAATTGTTTTATCAAAACTTTATGTTAGTTTATACATTTTTTGCAAATTTATTCCAATATAATTAAAAGGATAGAAATACTATCCTTCAAAATCTTCATTATTATAATGGTTTTACTTCACTAAATTCTAATTCTGCTGGTGTTGGTCGCCCAAAGAAATCAACTAAAACTCGGACCGTTCCTTTTGAATGATCAATCTCATCAATTTTTCCTACCTGACCAGCAAATGCTCCCGAGACAATTTTAACTTTATCGCCAACATTCGCAAGAAATTTTTCTTGTGGAGCAAGACCACATTTCTTCAAAATTGGTAAAATTTCTTCTTCAGGTAGTGGTACAGGTTTTGCTCCACCTCCTGATGATCCTAAGAATCCAGTAACCATTGGAGTGTTTCGAACCATAAACCATGTTTCATCAGTAACAATCATATCGATAAAAACATATCCTGGAAATGGTTTTGTAATAACTTCTTTTAATTCGCCGTTTTTCTTACGTTCATATGTTTTTTCTTCAGGAACAAGAACTTTAAAAATATAGTCTTGCATATTCATCGATTCGACACGGCTTTCAATATTACGTTTAGCTGCGTTCTCTAAGCCAGAATATGTTTGTACTACATACCATGCTCTTTCGTTCATTTAATCACCTAGCAAGTTCGCGTAGCCATGATACAAGGGCACTAAAACCACTATCGATTAATGCAAAGAAAAGGGCAAGAATAAGAGTAAATAGGAAAACAGTCAATGAATTAGAAATCATTGTTCCTTTTGTTGGCCACGTTACTCTTTTAATTTCTTCTACAGAAGGTTTGTAATAAGGTAAAACAGCAAGGATTAACGAAACAACACCCAAACCTAATAAAACCCATGCAAATGGCCTTTGATAATCTCCTAAAAAGAATACTTCAGTAGGGATTGTTAAAATTCCTAAAATAAGCATTACACCTAAGACAATTGCAATTAAAGCAAGGATTAATAATACTAAACCTTCATGTTTATATTCTTTTGAGAAAACCGCCAATAAACGATTTTGTTTTTTTACGGGTTTATCCTTCACTTTTAAATCTTTTTCCGACATATTAATTCCTCCTATTTAGTCTCTTTATGAATGGTATGTTTGCCACATTTTTTACAATATTTCTTTACCACAATTCGTTCAGGATTTAATAATTTATTTTTTTTAGTGGTATAATTACGAGATAAACATTCTTCACAAATTAAAATTACTTTTTCCCTCATAAATAGCACCTAATACCTTAACATTCTATCAAAATAATCGACTTTTGTCAATCTTTATTTTCGAGCTTCCTTATTTTTTGCCTAATTAAATAAATGGTATTATAAACTTTCTTGACACTACAATGTAATTCATCAGCAATTTCTTGCGGCTTAAAGTTTTTATGAAAGCGAAGAATAAAAACATCTTTTTCAAAGCCATTAAAAATATTATCGTAATCATCAACATCATATTGATTAGCATCTTCATTTACATAATAACTTAAATCATCAACAACCGAGACTGTAAAGAAATAATTCTTTTCTTTTCGTAAAACATTCATAATCCTTCTTTGCAAAACCATATCAAAAAATTTATTAAAGGTTTTTGATAAATATGGATTATAAATATTAATTGCTTCATGTAGTGCCATTAAACCTTCTTGAAAGAAATCATCAAAGTTCTGTGGTTTAATATTAAACCGACGCAAACGACTATTAATTAACCGATAATACTTATGATAGAGAATCTTTGTAGCATCATCATTTCCCTCATACATCAAATATAATAATTCATTATCATTATATTGATGTTCCATATTCATTCCTTTCGTTTTTCAATTATTTGATAAACAAGGATCCCACAAGAAACTGATGCATTTAATGAATTTACATGACCGACCATCGGTATTTTCACAACATAATCACAACTTTCAAGGACAAGGCGAGATATACCCTTACCTTCAGAGCCAATAACGAGAGCAACAGGCATTTTATAATCAACACTTGCATAATCAACGCTCTTAGGAGTGTTTTCTGCACCGACAATCCAATACCCTTTCGTCTTTAATTGCTTAATAACACTATTAAGATTAGTAACCTCACAAACCTTAACATATTCAATTGCCCCCGTTGATACTTTTGCAACTGTATTATTAAGGGCAACACTGCGATGCTTAGGAATAATAACTCCATCTACACCACTGGCATCACAGATTCGTAAAATTGCTCCAAGATTATGTGGATCTTGCAAACCATCTAAAATAACGATTAATGGATATTTCGAGTTCGTATTCAAAATTTCATCTAGTTGATAATAGCGGTAATTTCCCACTTCCGCAACTACACCTTGATGCACTCCTTTAACTAATGAATTTAAATAATCTTGATTAACAATTTTATAATCAATTTTATTCTGCTTCGCGAGTTCAATAATTTCTTGATTAGTGTTTGTGACATATAAAGCGAAAAGATTCTTTTTGGCCTTTATCGCTTCACGAACAGGATTTTTTCCATAGATAAATTCACTCATTTTGTCCCTCAATAATCTTAATTGCTTGATTAATTAGATCATTTAAACGGGTTATGTTTTCTTTTAAATATAAATAACCAATGACCGCTTCAAATCCTGAAGCGTTGATATATTCTTCAGTTTTAGCTTTATATAAATAATTACGGCCACGTTTAAATATTTCTTGTTCCTCATTGGTTAATTGTAAATATAAATTTTGAATAATTTTATGTTGAGCAGTTCTACTAACATATTTTACACTATAATCATGTAATTTATGTAAATTAGTTATTCCCTTCTTCAAAAGATGATGACGAATAACTAATTCATAATAAGCATCTCCAAGAAACGCTAAATCAGCTCCCGATAACAATTCAGGATTTATCATATAATAATCCCACGATGATAAATTTCAGTGCGTAATGAATCAGCTAAAGCAAAATCTTTATCTTTTCGGGCTTGATTCCAACGCTTAACAAGTTCTACTTCTTCTTCATTTAACGGTATTAATGGAAAATCAATACCTAAAACCCATAAGAAGTTATTTAATAATTTTAAAGTTTGCTTTAAGATGTCAAGATTGCTACTTGCTTGACGAACAAGCATATTAGCTAATTTTACAGCTTTAAAAATAACGGTAATTGCATTTGCAGTATTAAAATCATCACTTAAAGCAGCAATAAATTCATCATTTAATTTTACAATTTCATTATCATTTAATTCACATTCATAATCAGTAACACCAAATTCAAGTTGTAATTTACGATATAAACCGATGCATGCACGTTTGATTTTTTCATAATCATTTGATGCTTGCTCTATTAATTCATCTTTATAGTTGAAAGGTTGACGGTATGGAACATTTAAGATAATTAAGCGATAAATTCCATAACCAATTTTATCAACCAAATCATCTGCCCAAATGACATTGCCAAGTGATTTGCTCATTTTTTCGCCTTGCATATCAATACGACCATTATGCATCCAATAATTTGCAAGATGATGACCATAAGCAATTTCCGCTTGCGCAATTTCATTATCATGATGAGGGAACTTTAATTCGACGCCACCACCATGAATATCAATTTTTCCCCCAAAAATGTCGTTAATCATGACAACACATTCTGTATGCCATCCAGGACGACCATCACCCCAAGGTGAAGGCCATTTTTTTCCTACAGTTGTTTTTTTCCAAAGATTAAAATCATTAGGATTATGCTTTAATTCATTTTCCGAAACTCTGGCACCAGCAATTAAATTTTCTTGCGTTTGCCCACTTAAAATTCCATAATCATGAACTTTAGTTACATCAAAATAAACATCGCCATCAACAACATAAGCGCTCTTTTTTTCAATCAATAATTCAATAAAAGAAATGATTTGCGGAATGGTTTCGGTCACTTTGGGATTTTTATAATGAGGTAAGATATGTAATTTGTCATATGATTGTAATATTTCTTTAATATATTTTTCAGAAATTTCGGCTTCGGAGACATTTTCTTCTTGTGCTCTTTTAATAATTTTATCATCAATATCGGTAAAGTTTGAAACTAATTTTACTTGATATCCTAAATATTGAAAGAATCGAGCAACGACATCAAAAAAGATAACGGGACGAGAATTACCAATATGAATACTATTATAAACAGTCGATCCACAGACATACATCTTTACTTCGTTCTCAGTAATAGGTTTAAACTCTTCAAGTTGATTAGTTAACGAATTATAGATTTTAATCATTGTTATTCCCCATTTCTATGCATATATATTATAACACGTTTTTTAAAATTTGTTAAGGAATTAATAAAAAATCAAAGGATTATACCTTTGACTTTTTAGGGAGGGTAATTGTAAAAATTGTGCCTTTTGGTTCATTATGATCGACTATGATTTTACCTTTATGAACGGTTATTAAGGTTTTCGCAATTGCTAAACCTAAACCATTTCCACCTGTCGAACGATTGCGAGCTTTATCTTCCCGATAAAAACGGTCAAATATGTGTTGTTTTGTATAATCAGTAATCCCTATGCCAGTATCAGCAACTGTAATGATAATTTCTGAGGAGGTTTGATTTAAGGTAATCGTAATACTGTCGCCTTCGTTTGTATATATTAAGGCATTATCTAAAAGAATGATAATTACTTGATTTATTTTATTACTATCAAGGTAAGCGATTAAGTTATCTCCTTGATAAACAAACTTTTTATTTTGTAAAGCCGCCAACTCTGCAAACGGTTCAATTGCGATTTTAATAATTTCATGAAGATTAACATACTTTAAATCTAAAGTGATATTTTGTTCATCATTACGTGCAAGCGTTAATAAATCGGTAGTTAATTTATTTAATCGCGAGATTTCTTTGAGGGAGATTGCTAAATCTTCCGAAACTTCATAAACGGACTTTTGCGGATCAGCAAGAATATTCTCAATTTTACTTTGAATTATAGCCATCGGTGTTCTTAATTCATGGGATGCATCACTAACAAAGTCAAGTTGTTTTTCTAATGAATCAACAATTGGTTTCATGGTCTCCCGACTTAACAAATAGCTTGCTAAACCACTTAAAATAAAGATTGTCATGACACATATAATATACACCTTAATAATTTCATTACGTGCTGAAACCTCACCATCGATATTCATATAAATTTTAATGTAGGAAACTTTAAGTCTAGTTATATCTTTATCGACAGTATAAGTTAAGTAATGATTATTAGTATGTGGATTTTTGTTGGCATCATAATTTTGAAATATTTCGATTTTTCTTAAGTTTCTCGTACTTATTTTGCTTTCAATATGTTGACGTTGTTCATAGTTTAAAAGATCAACAATTATTTTCCCATCTTCATCATAAAATCCAATCGCCATCCGCTCATTATTTGGAAGTTTCGGAAAATCAACAGAAAAATCATTTTCCTCCAAATACTTAGCATAAGCTAAAATAATATCTTCTGCATTTCGAAAAAAAATCTTATTTATCGAAATAAAAGCAACAATTCCAAGGATTGTGAAAATAAAAAGATAGGCGAAAAGATTATAAATTAAAAACGTGTATTTTTGACTTCGAATTGATCTTTTAATGATTTTATTCCTTTTCACTCCAAATATACCCTACATTTCTTAATGTTTTTAAATA
>DATCKF010000112.1:0-3610 GCA_036562395.1 Bacilli bacterium | reverse complement strand
CTATTATATCAATGATATTATAACAAATAAATATTAAAATTTCTAGAAATAACGAAAATGATTATTTATAATCAAATCTTTTTCCATAATTTTCATAAAATATTTGTAAATTCCAAATTTTATGATATAATAAAATATCTTATAGAAAGGGTAATATTTATGATAGTAAAGTTAGAAAATGTTACAAAAACTTACAAAAATGGTGTTAAAGCCCTAGATAACTTAAGTTATGAAGTTCGCGAAGGGGAAATATATGGGCTTTTAGGACCAAATGGAAGTGGTAAAACAACATCGATTAATTGTTTATTATCACTACTAAAATACGATTCAGGAAAAATTGAAATTTTTGATGAACCAATGTCTCCTGAACGTTATGATATTAAAGCGCAAATTGGTGTCGTTCCGCAAAACATCGCCGTCTTTAATGAACTTACAGTTTATGAAAACATTGATTATTTTTGCGGATTGTATGTAAAAGATAAGGAAAAAAGAAGGGAGCTTGTTGAAGAGGCGATTGATTTTGTTTCCCTAAACAATTACAAAGACTTTTATCCAAAGAAATTATCAGGAGGATTATTACGAAGATTAAATATTGCTTGTGGAATTAGCCATAAGCCACGTTTAATAATCTTAGATGAACCGACAGTAGCAGTTGACCCTCAGACCCGAAACAAAATCCTCGAGGGGATTGTCAAATTAAATGAAATGGGGGCAACAATTATCTATACTTCTCACTATATGGAAGAAGTTGAACAAATTTGTGACTACATTGTTATTTTAGATAAAGGAAAAGTTATTAGTCACGGAACAAAAGAATCACTTAAAAATAGTATCACTTTAGGTGAAACAATTGAAGTAAAATTAAACGACAAGGTTGAAGGAATTCTTGAAAAAGTGAAAAAAATTCCAAATGTAATTGAATGCCATTTACATGATGATTTATTGGTTGTAAAGAGTGGAAAAGGAGAGACTAATATCCCTAATATTTTAAAATTACTTTTCGAAGAAAAAATTAATTATGGTACAATTTATTCTTCACAACCAACATTAAATGATGTTTTCTTAGAAATTACCGGAAAGACATTGAGGGATTAAAATGGATATTTTCATTACAAGATTAAAATGCATTCTAAGATCAAGAAGCAATATCTTTTGGACTTTTATCTTTCCTTGTTGTTTAGGTCTCTTTTTCTACTTTGGATTTGGTAACCTTGGAAATGATGCCATCATTGATACAACAAACGCTTATATTGCTAGAGAAAACAGTGAAGATCCAATCGTCGATGTCATGAAAGGAATAGAGATTAATGAAAATAAAAAACTATTTAATGTTATAACTGAATTTTCAAAATTAGAATTAGAAGAAAAGTTAAAAGACGATAAAATATCTTCTTATATTCATATTGAAGACAATAAAATTTATTTTCACTTAAATGAAAATGGTCTTGATCAAACGATTACCAAATCATTTCTTGATCAATACTTACAAACAAGTGCTTTAATATTAGAAGTACAAACCCAAGATCCTAGCAAACTTCCAAGTGTTCTAAATGATCTAAATAATCAAAAAGATTACATGGAAGAAATGATTACACATACAAACAAAAATGCGAATGCAATGATTATATATTTCTATGCCTTAATTGCTATGTCTTGTATGTTTGCAAGTTATTGGGGAATTGGCATAGTTAATGATGTTCAAGCTAACATTTCAACTCTTGCTGCTCGAGTTAATGTCACTCCAACTCATAAATTTAAATTAATTGCAATTTATGTTCTTGCTGCCCAATTAGTTCATTTTATTGGTAATTTAATCTTAATTGCTTTTTTAAAATATGTCTTGAAAGTTCAATTTGCAAATGACACTTCATTAATTATCTTAACATCATTCATTGGAACTTTCAGTGGAATTGCGATTGGCGCTTTCCTATCGGTAATGATAAAAGCTTCAGGAGCTGTTAAGGAAGGAATTGCAACAGCGGTATCATTACTCTTAAGTGCATTATCTGGACTTATGAGTGTTGATGTTAAGTATTATGTTGATAAATATATACCACCATTAAAGTTTATTAATCCAGCAAGCCTTCTCACTGATGCCTTTAATAGTTTATATTATTTCAATAGTCAATCAAGATATTTTATGAATTTAATTGCTTTATTAATACTATCCTTAATCCTTACATTCTTAACATATCTTTTCTTGCGAGGTAAAAAATATGATAGTATTTAAACTATATTTAAAAATCTTAAAAAGAAATATTATCACAATTTTCGTCTATTTAGGCATCTTTATATTCATTATGTCAATATTAATTAATTCCGTCCAACCAAATGAATTGACTTTTAAAAACTATGAAACAAAAGTAGCTTTTATTGACAAAGATCAAACTGAATTCACAGAAGCACTCAAAGGATATTTAGATGAGTATGCAAAATTTGTTGATGTGAAAGAAGATAAACTTGATGAAGCTTTTTTCCATCGGGAAATATCATTTATCATCGAAATTCCTGAAGGTTTTACAGAAGCATTTTTAGAAGGGAAAAATGAAACCTTAAAATATAGATCAAGTCCTGATTCACCATCAGCATATTTACTACAAAATCAAATCAATAAATATCTTAATTTAGCTTATATTTATTTACATAATAATATTGTTCACACAAGTAATTTAAATGAAGCAATTAAAGAAACTTTAAGCCAAGAAGCAATTCCAATCTTACCGAAAGAAAAAACATCTGATTTCACTTATTTAAATCTTTATTATAACTTTTCCGCATACGTCATCATTTCCTTAATGATTTCAATCATCGGTAGTATTATGTTAGCTTTTAAACCGATGGATATTAAAAGGCGTAATGATATTGGCATGATATCCAATCGAAAAATGAATTTAATTTTAATTCTTGCAAATCTATTGCTTGGTTTAATAGTTATCCTTGCAGTCATTCTTGTTAGCATCATCTTGTATAAGGATTTAATGTTTACCGGAAACGGACTATTCTATGCTTTAAATATATTATTATTCGCCGTATCATCAATTGCTTTAGCTTATTTAATTGTTACTCTCTTTAATTCTGAAAATGTGATTGCTGCCATTGGACAAATAATATCCTTAGGAGGAGCATTTATCACCGGTATCTTCATTCCGCAATTTTTACTTGATAAAAACGTCTTACTGTTTGCAAGAATCTTACCTAGTTATTGGTTTGTAAAAGCAAATGATGGAGCAACATATAATAATACGCATGCGATTATTGAAGGAGTAATTGCGCAAATTATCTTCACAGCCATCTTTATCATTATTTCAATTATTATCGGGAAGAAGAAACAAACTGCGGAAAATTAACATTTAAGCGTTGATTAACTCAACGCTTTTTATATTAAAAAAACTACTTTGAAAGTAGTTCTAATTAATTTTATATTTTATTAAATAATAACAACATTTTCAAATATCCAAAAGCAATTAACGATTGCCATCTTTCTTTCGCAAGACAAAAATCTTCAGGATAAGAATCCCATTTCCATGTGATATCCCAATATCCTTCCTCATTACGCATCTTCATGATCATATTGATTTCTTTTAAAACGAGATCCCGATGTTCATCAAAA
>DATCKF010000110.1:0-2257 GCA_036562395.1 Bacilli bacterium | reverse complement strand
ATTTGCAAGTTTATTTGTTAATTGATCTTTTCTTAAACGATAAGTCCAATTATTATCAACTTTTCCGGGTGTATTCATTCGATATTCACTATCTAATCCTAAAAAATCTTGAATCGGAATAATGACAATTTTAGCTTTTGTTTGATATGCAAGTTCAATTATATCAAGATGAATATTATCAGGTGATTTGACTTTTAAAAATTTGATTATTTTATTTTGGGTAGATTGTGATAAATGATTAAACCAACCGACTAGTGTATCATTAACATGTGTTCCTGTGTAAACAATAGTATTCTTTTTAATCTTTTTTAAATTTACTTTAAAATGCGGATCTAATAATTCGAATTGTAAGACTTTCATTCCCGGAAAATTCGTATAGTCTAATAACTCTTGAAGTTTTAAATCATATTGCCCTAAATCTTCCGCAATTATCCTCTCATCACCATATAATCCAACAACTTCTTTAAAGAAGTCAATTCCTGGTCCTTCTATCCATTTACCATTTGTTGCATCTTTACTGCCAAAAGGAATTGAGAAATATGCTGAAAAGCCACGAAAATGATCAATCCGAATTACATCATATAATTTTAGGGCATATGCAATTCGGTCTAACCACCATTTGTAATTTGATTGTTTTAAATAATCCCAATCATATAATGGATTACCCCATAATTGTCCTGTTTTTGAAAAATAGTCTGGCGGTACTCCAGCTACTTGTAATGGATATTTATTTTCATCTAATTGAAATATTTCTGGATTACTCCAAACTTCAACTGAATCATATGAAACATAGATTGGAACATCTCCAATTATTTTTATTCCTTGAATGTTAGCATAATTTTTTAGTTGATGCCATTGCTTATAGAAAAGATATTGGATATATATTTCTTTTTCAATAGCATCATAATTTTCATCAATAAATTGATTTAATGCTTTTTGATTGCGATTACGATACTTTATATCCCACAAATACCAAGGTTTGTTATGATGATATCTTTTTAAGACAGTATATGATGCATATTCATATACCCAATTGTTATCTTTAATAAAGTCATAATAAAAGTCATCTTTTATTACTTTAACACTATCTAATATCTTACGATTTCTAGATATTACTTCTTCATAATCTACTTTGGTATTATCTTCAAAATACTTTAATTCATCAATCAATCCTTCATCTTTTAATTGAATCAAATCTATAAACAAAGGATTACCAGCATATATTGATGGTGATTGATATGGTGAATTTGCATAAGTAGTAGGTCCGAGGGGAAGGATTTGCCAATATGTTTGTCCGGAATAATATAAGAAATCAACAAAGTTATATGCTTCCTTCCCAAACGTTCCTATTCCCATTGATCCCGGCAATGATGAAATATGAAGTAATATCCCAGCTTTTTTCATAAAACCTCCTTCTTTTTATTGTTTGAAATAAAAAGAATTTAATAACTTTTTTCTAAAGTTATTTCTCCAAAGCTAAGTTCTTCATGAAACTTGCCATTATCGATTAATAGATTACCATTATCTAAGATATTTAATACTTTTACACATTTATTATTTATGATGACATCCTTTCCAATTACCGAAGAATACTGCCTACATATCTCTATATAATCATGTTTATCTTGTAAATATTTTTCATATAAACTATCAAAATTCATTAATATATCATCGATAATATTATCAAGCTTAAATTCTTTATGTAATTCTATTTTTAAAGAGGTTGCTTTATTCGTAATTTCATCTGAAAAATAATTACAATTGACATTTATACCAATACCGATGATTAATGCTTCTAATTGCTCACGAAAGATTGATTCTAATAGTATTCCACAAACCTTCTTCATATTTAATAATATATCATTTGGCCACTTAATTTGCAAATTGTTTGTATATTTCTTTAGTGATAAAAAAACAGCCGCACTAGTAAGTAATGATAACCTCGAAATATCTTTAATTTTAGGCTTCAATAAAATTGACATTGCAATATTCTTTCCTGGTTCCATCTCCCATTGTCGATTTAACCTTCCATGACCAGAAGTTTGATTATTGCAAATTATTACAGTTTTATCTTCATATGCTTGATAATTTTCTTTTAAATATGTGTTTGTTGAAGGCAAGGTATCAAAATATACTTTTTTATACATATCTTCACCTATAAGAAGAAATTCCTATAACATTAGTTATAGGAATTATATTTTTACTCAATAACAGCAAGTAACTGTTGATTATTAACATTTTGATCTTTAGTTACTGC
>DATCKF010000089.1:0-11040 GCA_036562395.1 Bacilli bacterium | reverse complement strand
CCATGAATGCAGGAGCTTATGGTAAGTCAGTATCAGATTATATAATTAGTGCTGTCTGTTGTGATCGCGAAGGAAAGATAAAAACATATACGAATGAAGAGTTATTATTTGGTTATCGAAGTTCACTTGTAAGGATGAAAGATTTAATTGTCCTTTCAGCAGTATTTAAATTAACAGAACGAAAAAGCGAAGAAATAAAATTAACAATAAAAGAACTAATGGAGAAAAGAAAGAATACACAACCGCTGAAAACCTTAAATGCTGGATGTGCATTTAAAAATCCGCAAAACTTTCATGCTTGGGCCTTAATTGATGAAGTTGGAATGCGTGGAGCAAGAATTAACAATGCTAAGATTTCCGAAAAACATGCCAATTTTTTTATAAATATGGATAATGCGAAAGCAAAAGATATGTATAAATTAATGGAAATTACCAGGAAGAAAGTGTATAAGAAATTTAAGATCGTTCTTATCAACGAATGGGTACTATTGAATTTTAAAAAACTCTTAAAACCGCTACGAAAAAATAAATTATAATTTATTCAAAACTATTTATTTTTAATAATGTTTATGTTATAATTATAAAGTAGGAGAATAGGCCGTTAAGGAGGATATATATGTACAATCAAGACGCATTTAATGAAAAACCAATCTTAAAAGTAGTGGGCGTCGGCGGCGGGGGCGGCAATGCAGTTAACAGAATGATTGAAAATGATGTTAAAGGCGTTGATTTTGTTGTCATTAACACTGATGCACAAGTTTTACGTCTTGCTAAAGCGGATGTACGATTGCAAATAGGAAAACAATTAACAAAGGGATTAGGTGCAGGTGCAGATCCTGAAATAGGGAGAAAAGCCGCAGAAGAATCGGAAGAAGACATTCGCGAAATATTACAAGGAAGCGATATGGTTTTCATCACTGCGGGAATGGGTGGCGGTACTGGTACTGGTGCTTGTCCTGTAGTAGCCAGAATTGCTAAAGAATTAGGCTGCCTAACTGTTGGGATTGTTACTAAACCATTCACCTTTGAAGGCCGTAAACGACAAATGCAAGCTTTAAAAGGACTTGCAGAATTAAAACCATTAGTTGATACCTTGATTATTATCCCTAATGATAAATTATTAACAATGGCTGATCGTAATATGACAATGCTTGAATCATTCCGAGAAGTAGATAACGTTCTTCGTCGTGGTGTTCAAGGGATTGCGGAAATTGTTACGATTCCAGGGTTAATCAATGTTGATTTTGCTGACGTTAAAAATGTCATGAAGAATAAAGGTACTGCCTTAATGGGTATCGGTATTGCTAGTGGTCCAAACCGAGCTGTAGAAGCTGCAAGAAAAGCAATAAAAAGTCCTCTTTTGGAAATCGATATTAGTGGAGCAACAGATGCAATTGTCTTCATAACTAGTGATATTGATATTACGATGCAAGAAGTATATGATGTAACTAGTGAAATTCGCAATGCATCATCACCTGATATTGATATCGTCATGGGTACTGGCTTTAATGTCGATTTACAAGGTGAATTAATTGTGACTGTCATTGCAACGGGCTTTGATAGCAAAGAAGAAGATACTGAAGAAACTGTTCCTGAACGTCACGATGTTGTTGATGAAGAACTGGTTACAATTGGTGGAGGAACAAGCGGAGATCCTAATAAAAAAGAACGTAAGCCAGGCGAAGCTTTACCTTCATGGTTAAAGAATAGATTTAGATAATGTCACTAAATGTGACATTTTTTTATTGATATTTTCTTTTTTATATATTTAAAATCAAGATTTAAAAATGTTAAATTAAGAGAAATTAAATAAAATATTTTATGTCGCGAATGCGACATATTTTTATTTTTCGCTTTTTTATAATTATTTTGGAGTTGAGAAGGTATGAAGATATATTTAGATTTAGTCTTTTTGATTAATTTTTCAATCAATTTCATCTTTCTTTATATTATTCAATTACTCTTTAATGATAATTTTTCGATTGGAAAAGCTTGTATATCTTCACTTCTTGCAACTACTTTTTTAATTTTATTTTTATTTGATAAAGCTATTTTTACAGTTATTAAAATAAGTGGGGGGTTAATTTTAGTTTTTGTTGGAATAGGAGCGAAGAAGATAGCCATTAAAACCAGTTTATTTTATTTACTGGAATTAAGTCTTACAGGAATTGTAACGAGTTTTAAAATGACAGGCATGATGTTGATTTTTGCCTTAGTGATAGTCATAATATTAATAATTATCCAAAGTTTTAAAAAAGAAAGTATATTTATTAACCATTTTAAATATAATGTTAGTGTTACTTTTTTAGGCAAACAACTATCATTAAAAGGATTTCTAGATACGGGAAATTTATTAACAATTAATAATATGCCAGTTATCTTTATAAATCAAAAATTTTATAATCATAACATACCTATTTATAAAATTACAAATATCCAAACAATTAATCAAGAGAAGCAAATAACGTGTTATCTTCCTGAATCTTTTTATATCACTATTGGCAAAAAGAAAATCGAAAAACAAGTGGTAATATCATTTGCACAGTTGGGTAATGATTTTGATTGTTTACTTAATTATCATTTATTTTTTTAAGGGAGGGTAGAGATGTTTAAAAGATTGTTTAGGTTTTTTGGTCGTCTTTTTGGTTTAAAAAAATGTTTCTATATTAACAGTAATAATATATTACCAGCACCATTAGATGAAGAAAAAGAAAGAGAATTACTCTTAAAAGTAAAAACAGGAGATATGGAAGCAAGAGATACTTTAATTGTTCACAACTTACGGTTAGTTGTTTATATTGCTAAGAAATTTGAATCAACAAAAATCAATATTGAAGATTTAATCAGTATTGGCTCAATGGGTTTAATTAAAGCAGTGCAAACATTTAAAATTGAAAAAAATATTAAACTGGCAACATATGCTTCTCGATGTATTGAGAATGAAATTTTAATGCATTTACGAAAGACAATTAAAACCAGACAAGAAGTATCATTGGATGAAGTTTTAAATGTTGATAGTGAAGGCAATGAAATGGTTCTTGCGGATATTTTGGGGTCAGTAGAAGAAGAAACAATTGAACAAATGACACGTGAAGAAGATCAACGAAATATCTTAAAAGCCCTAAATACTTTAAAGGACCGAGAACGTGAAATTATTGAAATGCGATTTGGACTTGCTGACCATAAAGCAATGACACAACGTGAAGTAGCAGAATTATTAGGAATCTCACAATCTTACATTTCTCGACTTGAAAAAAGAATTATCGATAAAATGCGTCATATAGTTTCCTCAAAAGTAGAAATTTCTTAGAAAATATTTCCGATTTTGCATAAAATTCATCACATCTTCACATTATATTTATATGATATGGAGGTGTATGAAATGCGCAATCGAGTCGAAATAACCGGGGTAAACACTTCCCAGTTAAAAACAATCAGTAATGAAAAAATGATGGAGTTAATTGTAAAAAGTCAAGCAGGTGATGATGAAGCTCGAGATGAATTAGTATATGGAAACTTAAAATTAATTTTAAGTGTGATCAAAAAATTTTCTAATCGCCGTGAAAATCTTGATGATTTATTTCAAGTTGGGTGTCTTGGGTTATTAAAAGCAATTGATAATTTTGATATGAGTCATGGCGTTCGCTTTTCAACATACGCAGTTCCAATGATTATTGGCGAAATTAGACGATATTTACGTGATAATTCTTCAGTCAGAGTATCACGTTCCTTAAAAGATACAGCTTATAAAGCCCTCCAATATAAAGAACAATTTCTTAAGACTGAACAGCGTGAACCAACGATTGATGAAATTGCTAAACATTTGAATGTTGAACCATTGGATATCATCGTCGCTCTTGAAGCAATCCAAGATCCTATTTCTATTTATACACCGATATATAATAATGGCAGTGATGAAATATATTTAATTGATCAAATTAAAGATAATGAAAATTCAGAGGAGCAAAAGATCTTAGAGTTAACGATTAAAGAGGGATTGAAAAAATTATCCAAACGAGAAAAAAGTATTATAAACGAAAGATATTTTCAAGGTAAGACACAAATGGAAATCGCATCTGAAATCGGTATTTCCCAGGCTCAGGTGTCAAGACTTGAAAAGAATGCTTTAAAAACGATATTTAATATCGATAAGTAGGCACTTGCAATATGCAAGTGTTTTCTTATGATAAAATATATCATTATCATTGTATTTTAGAGCTAGTTATTGTATAATAAAAAAACAGAGTAATTAGATAGCGTTAAGTGCCATATCATGGGATGTTGGATATGGACGAACACTTAGGTGGCGGTTATCTAATGCATCCGCTGGCAGCGGATCTCTTAAGGAGGTCTATATAAATGGAATCTGATATTTTTAAAACCCCATTTTCGAAATCATATTGGCATTTAGCTTCAAAAGAATCACAAAAGTTACAAAACTTAATATTTGCTTCGCTTTTAATATCATTAAGTATTGTTCTTGAGTACTTTGGAAAAATAATTCCTTTCAAACCATTTGGTCGTGATGTTTATTTAAGTTTTGTACCTTTATCATTGATTGGATTAATTTTTGGTCCATATGTTGCAATTATTAGTGGGGCAATAAGTGATATTTTAGGTTATTTCGTTTTTACTGCAGGGTATCCATTTTTTCCAGGATACACCCTTTCAGCAATGCTTTCACAATTAATTTATAGTTTGTTTTTTTATCGAACAAAAATAACAATAGTCAAAATTTTTTTCGCAAAATTTTTGGTTAATATCTTCATTAATGCTATTATTGGTTCATATTGGTTTACTTTTTTTAGTAAATCTCCATTTATAGTTTTATTCATTAGTGGACTTTTAAAAAATATTATTTTGCTTCCTTTTGAAGTAATGCTTTTATATTATTGTTTTATTAATTTATTGCCATACTTAAAAGCGTTTAATTTGATAAGTTATAAAATACCCGAAAAAATTACCTTTTTTTGATGTATGCGTTTTTATTATTAATCCAAAAATATATTGGTTGAATTATGGTAATAATTGTAGTATAATGTAATAAGATATTTTCGGAGGTATTATGAAAAAAAGACTAGTAATGTTGACGATTCTTGATGGCTTTGGCTTATCGGAAACTGTTGAAGGTAATGCCGTTAAAGCTGCAAAGACGCCAACAATCGATTATTTATTAAAGACATATCCGAATACAACTTTAGGTGCTAGTGGTGAAGATGTTGGATTGCCTGAAGGACAAATGGGAAATAGCGAAGTTGGACATCTTAATATCGGCGCTGGTAGAGTTGTATATCAATCTCTAACAAGAGTAAATATTGCAGTTCGTAATCAAGTATTAGATAAAATGCCAGCAATTGATACTGCCATTAATAATGCAATCAAAAATAATTCACGATTACACCTTATGGGATTAGCCAGTGATGGCGGTGTTCATTCGCACATTAATCATATTTTATATTTATTGGAACAAAGCGTTAAAAGGGGAGTAAAAGAAGTAATTGTTCATGCCTTTTTGGATGGACGTGATGTTCCTCCTAAATCAGCAATTGGCTTTTTGGAAACTTTACAAAAGAAAGTAGAAGAAGTTGGACATTCTAAAATAGGGGTTGTCAGTGGTCGTTATTATGCAATGGATCGTGATAAGAACTATAATCGTACCCAACTTGCTTATGATGCATTAGTATATAATCAAGCTGAAGTAAAAGATTTAATTCAAGGAATTAAGGATTCATATGAGCAAGGAATAACAGATGAATTTGTCATCCCATATCTTGCAAACCTTGATACGAATATCAATGATAATGATAGTGTCATTTTTGTAAACTTTAGACCGGATCGAGCTATTCAACTTTCAACAGCCTTAACAAACCTTGAAGCAACAACGATTAAAAATGGAAAAGTATTTAAAAACTTGACATTTGTTAGCATGATGCTTTATAGTGAAAATGTTAAGGGGTTAGTAAACTTTGATGTTCAAGAATTAAATGATACTTATGGAATGGTTATAAGTGATGCTGGATTAAAGCAATTAAGGATTGCGGAAACGGAAAAATATGCGCATGTCACTTATTTCTTTGATGGTGGAGTCGAACGTGATTTACCAGGCGCAACAAGAATATTAATCCCTTCACCAAAAGTTGCAACATATGACTTAAAACCAGAAATGAGTGCATATGAAGTATGTGATAAGGTTGTTGAAGCGATAAATAGTGAAGAATATGATACCATTATCTTAAACTTTGCAAATTGTGATATGGTAGGTCATACAACTGTCTTTGATGCCACTGTAAAAGCTGTTGAAGCTGTTGATACATGCTTAGGTAGAGTATATGATGCTGTTCAAAAGGTTGGTGGAGTGTTACTAGTTACTGCTGACCACGGGAATGCGGAAAAATTGCTCGATGAAGAAGGGAAACCATTCTCCGCTCATACAACCAATCCAGTACCATTTATTATTTGCGAAAAAGGGTATAAGTTAAGAAGTGGCGGTAATTTAGGTGATATTACCCCAACAATGCTTGAATTATTAAATATTAAACAACCAGAAGCCATGACTGGAAAATCATTAATTAAAAAAGACTAATAACACATCTTTGTGTAATAATAAAAAAAAGGAGATTGATTTTTATGCCATTTATTAGAGATGTATATGCCCGTGAAGTTTTAGATTCACGTGGTAACCCAACTATTGAAGTTGAAGTCTACACAGAAAGCGAAGGATTTGGAAGAGCAATCGTTCCAAGTGGAGCATCTACTGGTGTTCATGAAGCGGTTGAATTACGTGATGGTGATAAGTCCCGTTATTTAGGTAAAGGGGTTTTAAAAGCAGTTGAAAATGTCAATGAAGTAATCGCCCCAGAAATTATCGGGATGAATGTTTTTGATCAAGTTGGCATCGATCGCTTAATGATTGAACTTGATGGTACTGAAAACAAAAGTAAACTTGGCGCGAATGCTATTTTAGGTGTATCAATGGCTGTAGCTCGTGCTGCCAGTGATTTATGTGGTTTACCTTTATACAATTACTTAGGTGGATTTAATGCTAAAGAATTACCAACACCAATGATGAACATTTTAAATGGTGGAAGCCATGCTGATAATAACGTTGACTTCCAAGAATTTATGATTATGCCTGTTGGTGCTCCTACATTTAAAGAAGCAATTAGAATGGGTGCCGAAGTATTCCATAACTTAAAGAAAGTATTACAAAAAATGGGCTTAAATACTGCTGTCGGTGATGAAGGTGGCTTTGCCCCAAATTTACGCAGTAATGAAGAAGCAATTAAAGTAATTATTGAAGCTATTAAAAATGCTGGTTATGTTCCAGGTGAAGATGTTTATATCGCAATGGATGTCGCTTCAAGTGAATTTTATGATCCAAAGACAAAACAATATGTTCTTGCTGGTGAAGGTGGAAAGACATTCGATAGCAAAGGTTTAACTGATTTTTATGAAGAATTAATCAATAAATATCCAATTATTTCTATTGAAGATGGCTTAGCTGAAGATGATTGGGAAGGATGGCAATATTTAACACAAAAATTAGGTAAAAAAGTACAATTAGTCGGTGATGATTTATTTGTAACAAACACAAAACGTCTTGCACAAGGTATTGCAACTGGTGTAGCTAATTCGATTTTAATTAAAGTAAATCAAATCGGAACATTAACTGAAACATTCGAAGCAATTGAAATGGCTAAGAAAGCTGGATATACTGCTGTTGTATCACATCGTAGTGGTGAAACTGAAGACACAACAATTGCTGATATCGCTGTTGCTCTAAACGCAGGACAAATCAAGACTGGTTCAATGAGCAGAACTGATCGCATCGCCAAATATAATCAATTATTAAGAATTGAAGATGAACTAGGGGATACAGCAAAATATAATGGATTAAAATCCTTTTATAATTTAAAAAAATAAAAAAATAAATGCTGATTACTTAGGTAATTAGCATTTTTTCTTGATGGTAAAAATTATCGTATTACATTTTGACATTTTATGATATAATATTATAAGAGGATTGGTTATGGAGTATGGATTATATTATGGATGTGGAAACACATTCTTAATAGGCTTATTTAAAGAGGGAATTAATTATCCTGAAGAAGCAAAATCTGTTTGTACCCAATATCATGTTGATGGTTTGATATTATTAATTCCTCATCCATTAACAATGAAAATTTATAATGCTGATGGATCGGAAGCAACCATGTGTGGTAATGGGATTAGATGTTTTGCGAAATTTGCTTATGATTATCATTATTTGAGTGAAAAGAGTTTTGATGTACAAACGCTAGCAGGAATTATTCCTTTAAAAATAATAAGTACAAATCCATTTATGGTATCAGTAAATTTAGGAAGGCCAAATTTCTCATCGAAGCAATTGGGGATAAAAACCCACCTTCCTAAATTTATCAATGAAATAATTACAGTTAATAATCAAAACTATTTAACATCAGCTGTTTTCTTAGGAACTGATCACGCGGTTATTATAGGTGATGATTATCGTGATGCTCAAGCTATTTCGACTTTTCCTTTATTTACAAAAGGCATAAATGTGAATTTTGTGAAAATAAAGAGTCGAAAAGAGATATATGTGAAAACTTATGAACGAGGAGTAGGATGGACGAAAGCTTGTGGAACCGGTTCGAGTAGTTCATTTATCGTTTGTCATAAGTTGGGTTTAGTTGATAATTCGATAGAAGTAATAGTAGATGGCGGAAATTTACTAGTTTATTTAGATGGCGATGATGTAATACTAGAAGGACCAGCGGAAACGATTAAGGAGCCAAAATTATGATGAAGAATCAAAATAAAGCGATTAGAACCCTTCTGTTTATTATCTTTTTGCTGATAATGATTGGAATTACAATTTATTTATTGCCACTGTTTATCGAGTTAAGTGAATCGCAAGAAGCCCGCGATAATTTAAAGGAGTATATCGATGAGATTGGTTTCTGGGGGTGGTTGTTAATGCTTGGCGTGCAAGTATTACAAGTCATCATTGCTTTTTTACCAGGTGAACCAATTGAAGTTATTATGGGTGCACTATTTGGTCCAATCGGTGGAACATTAACCTGCATGTTAGGAATTGCCATTGGTACAATTGCAATTTTTGAACTTGCAAGATTAATTGGCATGCCATTTATTTCACTATTTATTGATCCTGAAAAATTGAATCAATATAAATTTCTAAACTCAACATCTAAACGTGATATTACTGTATTTACATTATTCTTCATTCCTGGTACTCCCAAAGATTTATTAACATATTTTGTCCCTTTCATCAAAATGAAACCATTACGGTTTATCATCATATCAATAATTGCAAGAATTCCATCGATTATTACCTCAACAATCATCGGTGATAATATTACCAAAGAAAATTGGCCACTTGTAATTACGATGTTTATTAGTGTTTTCGTTGTTGCCATTGTTGGTATCTTGGTTAATAGTTGGTATATGAAAAAACACTCATCAAAATAATATATAGAACATTAACAATGTTCTTTTTATTTGAGGGGGAGTTGTTGTGAAATCTACTCTTGCTGCACTACTGCATGATATTGGGAAGTTTTTTCAACGCACAGGATATAAATTAAACTTAAATAAGTATCTAAAATATTTAGTATTTAAAAATAATAAATATTATTATTGGCATAGCGCATATACTACTTCCTTTATTGAAAACTTTATATCAAAAAATCAAGAGTCTAATTAAGAGGGCGGATATCATTGCTGCTGCTCATGATCGCCATGACAGTGAATATGATGATAATGTAGATGAAAATTATATTACTGAAAGGTTACATTCAATCTTTGATGAGGATAAGATAATTCCTCTTGTTGCTATTACAGAATTTAAATATCCAGTAACCCAAGATGAAAAAAGTATCAAGATTGCAACAAGTGAATATCGTAGATTATTTAATCATTTTATAAATAACCTTAAAAATATTCCTCAGGATTTAAATCTTCTTCATCATTATTTATATCCTCGTTTATATAATTACACAAGTACAACTCCTTCTAATACTTATCAAACCAAGAATCCAACGATTAGTTTATTCGAACATTTAAAATTAACTAGTGCGATATGTAATTGATTTAAAAGTAAGTAATGATTTTATTATCTTGACATATCGATTTCAAAATATTAGTGAATATATTTATCAAGATTTCGCAAACCTTAAAACCCGTTCATTATTAGTCCAATTAATAAAAGATTATCTAGGGTTTTTCATTTTGAATTCTTTTCATTTATCATATGAAAATATTCTTTATTCATTAGCAGGACAAGGTCATATTTTATGACCAAAAGTAAGGATTACTTAATTACAAAAGATTGCAACAGAAATAACAAATCTAGTCAATTTAATCTTTAATGGTATAATTCAAGTTGTCCTTTCTTATGATATTTATGATGAAAATAAATTGATTTATGATTATTTACAAAATGAACAAAAACTTAAAATAAAAAAAGCAAAAAATCAACATAATATATATATCAATTATTCTTTATTAAATAGTATTCTTAAAAATGATCAATTTATTATCGAATATAATTTTACCAAATCTAACAACCCTAATCTTTTAAAAATTGATGATGTTTATGCAATCAACTTATATAAACGAGTAAATCAAGATTCATATTATCAATCATATAATATTTTTGAATTAGGGGAAGTAAAATTTTATCCGATTTTAAATACTTTACATAATTATGAAAATTTAGTCTTTGTAATAATGAAAGCTAAACCACAAAAGATAGTTAATTCAAAAACAATTTCGATATTTAATACTTTATCAAATTCTTTAGAATTATTTTTCGGACGTGAAGCTATTAAGATTTGCAAAGAAATAGATAATATCTTATTGATTTATTCTGGTGCTTTAGATATTACGTTTATCACATCAAAGGAAAATAGTAATATTTTAATCCCTAAAATTATTGATAGTTTTAATAAATTTACACTAAGAGCATTTGCAATTTCCTATCAAATTGAGGAATTTATTAACGAACCAATTAATAAAGTG
>DATCKF010000087.1:0-5477 GCA_036562395.1 Bacilli bacterium | reverse complement strand
ATATAAATAATCTTTATATTTTGTATACCATAATCCTTGATATCCAGTAACCTGATTTTCACCATGCATGAAAGTGGATAAATCTTCGTATGGATTTAGATATTGGTAGAAATCTATTAAAAAGTTTGTAATCAAATTATTTTTATTAAAGTATTGCCAATAACCACCGTTTAAATGATATTCAATAGTGTAAGTTACAATTTCCCACTTTGCATATAAATCAATGTCTTGTAATAACGATGCATTAATTTTGGTTATCTTTTCACCTTCAAATTTATCATTATCATACCATCCTTGAAATTCATATCCTATTTTAGTTGGATTGAATAATGAAATGTTTGCTTCAATATTATAAGTTATTGGATTATTAGCGTTATTAATACCTCCATCTAAATGATAGAAAATATTGTAATTATTTATTTCCCATTTAGCATATAAGTATAGTTCACCGCTTGAACCTTTTGCTATTTTCATAATAATATCACTGTTATAATCAGGTTGTAAATACCATCCCATGAAAGTATAACCCAATTTTGTTGGAGAATAAATTGGATATTCGTCTAATACGGTATATGTTGATGGATTTAAAGCATGATTATTACCACCATTTAGTTCATAGATGATATTATAAGTAACAATCTCCCATTTTGCATACAGCATTAGATTTCCTGTTGTGCCTTGCTTGATTTCTGTAATCTCTTCCCCATGATAATCAGAATTATTGTACCATCCTAAAAAACGATATCCTTTTCTTTTAGGCGCATTTAATTTAATATTATCAACAATCGTATAAAAATTTGGATTATTATTATCTCCATCATATATTTCATATGTAATATGATATTTTATTATTTCCCATTTGGCATAAAGATTAATATTGCCACTGCTTCCTTTATTGATAGTTTCGATTTTTTCTCCTGAAAAATCAGGGGTAGGGTACCAACCAGCAAAATTATATCCTCGTTTTGAAGGCTCGAATAATAAAATATCATCACTTAAGATATTATATGTTTGCGGGTTTTGCTCATTATTGATACCATCATTTAAATGATACACAATTTTATATTGTTCTAATTCCCACATGGCATATAATTGTAAGAACTCAATCATGCCAGGAGTGATCTTGTCTAATTTATAACTCAAGTCATTATTTTTATACCATCCCAAAAATTTATATCCATCTTTTTTAGGATTTAATAATGAAATGTTTGATTCAATTGTATAAGTTTGGGGATTATATTCATTATTAACTCCACCTTTAAGAAAGTATAAAATTTGTGATTCAACTGGTTTCCATTTCGCATATAGTTTAATATCACCTTCGATGCCATCTAAAACGGTAATTTTTTCACCTTCATATTGAAGATTATCATACCAACCTTCAAAATAATATCCAACGCGAATTGGTTCGAGTAAAACTATTGGTAATATGTCTTTACTATAAATTACAGGATTTTTATTTGTACAATTATCACCATCAACATATTCAATATTATAAATTTTATTTTTAACATTCACTAGCGCTTCCGCAAACACTTTTGGATCATCTTTAAAATAAGCGGTAATCCTTACATAACCATCTTTAACTCCAATAACTTTTCCATTTTCAAATCGTGCAATATTGAGATTATCGCTATGATAAATTAATTCTTTATCTTGATAACGTTCATCGATATTAAGTGTTACATCGATACTTTCACCAACATATACTGAATAACTAATTTTCGCAAACCTAATAATATCTTCATTTTTTTTCTTGCAACCTTGCAAAAAAAGTAATCCCATTATTCCTAATATATAAATTACCCTTCTCATCATCTCACCTTGAATTAATTTTATTTTCGATTAAGATAATATTTTGTCAAGTTTTGTTACGATAATAACAATATTAAAAATTCTAGTAAACAGAAATGTTTTTTGTTATAATACAATAGGTGATATTAATGCAAAGATATTTTATTAACTCAACTCAAGTTCATAATAATATTATCACAATCATCAATTCCGATGTTCATCATATCAAAAATGTTATGAGAATGAAAATTGATGATGAAATTATTGTATGTGATGAATTAGAAAATGTGTATTTAGGGAAAATCATAACCATTAGTAATGAAGAAGTGAAAGTTGAAATTGTGAAGAATATAGATGCCAAAAGTGAATTACCAATTAATGTGACCATTGCTCATGGCTTAGTCCGTCGTGAAAAAACGGAAGAAGTTATACGAAGACTTGCAGAGCTTGGATGTTATGAATATCAACCAATCATAATGAATCGATCGATTGTGAAAGTGGTAAATGATAAGAGTGAAAGGCAAAATAAAATTATTAAAGAAGCATGTGAACAATCTCAAAGGAATCGTTTAATGATCTTAAGTCCAGTAATAGATTTAAAAAAGTTAATTGCGAGAAAAGATGAATTTTCGTTATGTTTATATGCCGATTTTAATCCAAATGTTGCACATTTAAAACCACTATTACAAAAGTTTACTGGTAAAAATATTTTAGTTGTGATTGGTCCTGAAGGTGGTTTTTCGATAGAAGAAGTAACAGCATTAGATAAAGCTGGATTTATTCCGATTACATTAGGAAAAAGAGTTTTGCGAACAGAAACTGCACCTTTATATGTCATGAGCGTTATCGGTTATGAATTTGAAAAGTTCAGTTTATAAGATATTTTTATACCAAAATAGATCATTTTATGGTATATTATAATGGATATATACTAGGTAGGAGGATACACGTAAGTGTAAAGATACATGAAAGTAAGTTATTGTTCATTAGGTTGTAAAGTTAATTTATATGAAAGCGAAGCGATTATTAATCAATTCCTTGAGAATGGTTTTGAATTAGGGAATTTTGATGATATATGTGATGTTTATATTATTAATACATGTAGTATTACATCAGTAAGTGATGCGAAAAGTCGCAAAATGATTAGACAAGCAGTAAGACGCAATCAAGATGCAGTTGTGGCGGTGATGGGTTGTTATGCCCAACTTAAACCTGAAGATGTGAAAAATATTGAAGGTGTCGATGTCATTGTTGGAACAAACAATCGTCATCTTTTATATCCATTAGTAATTGAAAGTTTACAGACGAAAAATCCAAAAATATTTGTTGATGATATTTTAAATGTTAAATCTTATGAGGAAATAAAAATTAAACGCTTTAATAACAAAACTCGAGGATTTATTAAAATTCAAGATGGTTGTGATAATTACTGTAGTTATTGTACAATACCATATGCAAGAGGGCATATCCGCAGTCGTAATCCGAATGATGTCATTGAAGAAATTCAACTTTTATCCGATGAAGGTGTTAAAGAAATTGTATTAACCGGCATTAATACTGCAAGTTATGGTCGTGATTTACAAAATTATGATTTCGCAATGCTATTAGAGAATATTGTGAAAAGGGTGGAAAATTTAGGCCGTATTCGCATTTCCTCTATCGAAGTTACAGAAATATCAGACCGATTACTTGCGATTATAAAGGAAAATCAAGAAAAATTTTGTATGCATTTCCATATTCCATTACAAGGTGGAACTGATAAAACATTAAAACGTATGTATCGTAAATATGATACCAAAACATATGAAGAAAAAATAACGACCATTCGTAATCTCTTTCCAGATGTCAATATCACAACAGATGTTCTTGCAGGATTTTGTGGAGAAACGGAAGAAGATTTTGAGGAAGCATATCAATTTATTAACAAGATGGAATTTGGAGAAATGCATATCTTTCCTTATTCACGTCGTCCAATGACAAAGGCTTATGATTTTCCAGATCAGGTTGACGAAATAACAAAACATTATCGGGTTAATAAATTATTACAGTTAAATGAAGAATTAGCATTAAAATATCGTCAAAAGTATTTACATCGAAAAGTGTGGGTGATTGTTGAAGAGGTGAAAAAAGGGATTGCTCAAGGCCATTCAAGTAACTACTTAGAAGTTCAATTTCATGGAAATGTAAAACCTAATGAACTTGTTGAAGTAGAAATTACGGAAGTTGGATATCCTATATGTAAAGGAGTATTAAAATGACATTTCAAGATTTTCATTTTAAAGATTATATTAATTTAGGTTTAGAAGATTTAGGCTTTACTAGTCCGACGGAAATTCAAGAGCTTATCATTCCGAAAGTTTTAAATAAGCAAAATATTATTGGCAAGAGTGCAACAGGAACCGGGAAGACTCATGCCTTTATTTTGCCATTATTACAAATGCTTGATGACTCTCTTCAGGAAGTACAAGTAGTTATTATTTCTCCAACAAGAGAATTAGCATTACAACTTAATATGGAATTTAGTCGGTTTGTAAAATTTAATGATGACCTTGATGTTCGTTTATATGTTGGGGGAACTGATCGTGATGATGAAATTGCTCGCTTAAGAAAGAAACAACCACAAATAGTTATCGGGACAATTGGGAAAATCAAAGACTTAGCAATTGACACAAACGTTTTAAAAATACATACAGCTAAGACTGTTGTTATTGATGAAGCTGATATGGTGTTTGCGGAAAATGATTTAATTGAAATTGATCAAGTCTTTTCCCGCTTTCAAGATAATTTTCAATTATTAACATTTAGCGCGACTATTCCCAATAGTATCATTCATTTCTTAAACAATTATCATAAAGAATTTACTGTCTGTGATATAACGAATAATAAAATATCAAAAGATACAATTACTCATATTTTTATTCCAACAAAATATAAAAATAAAAATGAGTTGTTGTTACAATTATTACAAATCTTTACACCATTTCTTGCAATTATCTTTGCAAATACGAAAACGAAAGTTGATGAAATTGCTAACTTCTTAGCAAGTAATGGTATTGAACTAGTTAAATTAACTGGCGATTTACAATCACGAGAACGTAAGCAAGTATTAAAAAGAATCAAAACTGGGCAGGTTCAATATGTTGTTGCAAGTGATATTGCCGCGCGGGGATTAGATATTGAAGGTGTAAGTCATATTATTAATTATGAATTACCTCAAGATATTGAATATTATATTCATCGAACGGGAAGAACAGCACGATATAATTATGACGGTTATGCCATTTCATTTTATGATTACGAAGATGATGAATATATAAATAAGCTTGAAGAAAAAGGATTAAATTGTCAATATCGAATTTTAAAAGATCAAGAACTAATACCAACAAAAGAACGCAATTATCAAAAGAAACTATCAAAAGTTCAAGAAATGGAAATGCAATTACATCAAAAATATCCTGTCCCAAAAAAAGTTAAACCAGGATATAAAAAGAAACGTAAAGAAATGATTAATAAAGAGTTACGAAAATTAAAGCGTCAAAGAATAGAAGATATTTATCGAAAAAGGAGTCGTAAAAATTGAAAATCGGTTCACATGTGAGTAATAAAGGAAAGGAAATGTTAGTTGGAGCTGTCAATGAAGCTTTAGGATATCAAGCAAATAGCATGATGATTTATTTAGGTGC
>DATCKF010000083.1:0-5072 GCA_036562395.1 Bacilli bacterium | reverse complement strand
TTATAACAAGATGCTAAACTTCCTTCTTCAATGATTTGGGCATTAGGAATAATTATTTCTTCAAGATTCATACAATCATAAAAAGCAAATCTACGAATATGAGTAATGGTATCACTTATAACAACTGTTTTTAAACTTGTATTATTTGCAAACGCATTGGTGCTAATACTAGTAATTGGTTGTCCACGATATTCTGAAGGCAATATTAAATTCATATCATTACCTAAATATTTATGAATTTCATAAGTATTATCATATTTTAAGATATATGAAAAAGCATCCTGCCATTTTGCATATAATATGGTGTTTTCTGTAATCGGAGTATTATTATATGGGGTTTTAAAATCTTGATCCAAATACCATCCATCAAAAATTTGCATTGGTTTTTTTGGTGTAAGCGGACTTATACTTTCTCCATATTCAACAATAACTTCACTAATTTCCTCGCCACCATTTGTTTCAAAGGTAACTTGATATTTTTTGTTTTGATATACTGCATTTACAATTAAATTGGTGGTCACTTTATCAAAACTTTGATCCCAACCAATAAATTCATGCCCTGGATATATCGGAACTTGTGGAGCTATGGCACTTTCATTATATTTTACATTTTGAATATCTATTAATGTTGAATTATTATAAAAACGAACTTGATAAGTTTTGGGGACATATTTGGGGTAAAGTGTTGCTCCATTTAAAGGCATAATATAATCATTAAATGGTTTTTGAAAGGTGGCATCTAAATACCACCCTTCAAAATCATATCCTTCTAGTGTTGGGGCATCAGGAATATCAACTTCTGATAAATATGGTGAAGTTAATGGTAAATGAATCTCGTTTGCAAATTTAATTACATAATCAACTGGTTTCCATTTTGCATATAGAGTTGTATTTTCATAAAGTTCTTCACCATTATAAGGGAGTGTTAAATCAGCATCATAATACCATCCTTGAAATATATAACCTTCTTTAGAAGTCACACAATCACTAATCTTTTCACCATACTTAATGCTTTGAGATTCAACAAACGCGCCACCATTGGGGTTAAAAGAGATAACAACCTTATCACTGCGACACCCACATAATATTAAAAAACACAAAAAAACAATAATAAATCCATATTTTTTCATATTCATCTCCTACAATCATAATTAACATGTATATTATTGCCATTATATGGGGGTGTATACATGAAAAATATAGTTTTCCACTTTTCCACAGTGGAAAAACCCCCACCTTTTTTCAACAAAATGTTAAAAGTTTTCCATATGTTGAAATGTGGATAACTAAAAAATTTATTTTCCTATTTATCTTTAACTTGATTTATGTTATCATTATATACAAGAGGTTAGTAGTATGAAAATTGAAGATTGTAAAAGGTATTTCGAAGAGACAATAATGCGACTCGAAGATGATCCATCGATCAATCAAGAAGATTTCCATAATATTTTTAAAAATATTAATGAAATTCATAAGTTTGAAAATGACTATATTTATGTTGTTGTCCCTGATGCCTTAACAAAATTTAAGATTGACAAATTTTATTCCGATAAATTTAATTCGATTTTAGAAGAATTGACACCAAAAAAGTATCATTATAAATTTATCACGCAAGATGAAGCGACAAAAGAAAAAGAAGCAGAATTAAATAAAATTACTGCCCCAGAAAAAGTCAATATCAATAAAAGCCGTCGTCGCTTGCGTGCTGAATTTACATTTGATAATTTTGTCATCGGGGAAAGCAATCGTTTTGCCTTCTTATCAGCAATGAAAGTTGCTGAATCACCACATTCAATCCTAAATCCATTATATATTTTTGGGGATGTGGGATTAGGGAAAACCCATTTGATGATGGCAATTGGTCATTTCGTTTTAGATAATAATATTAATGCTAATGTTGTTTATACAAGTGCGCAGCAATTTGTTGAAGATTACTTTCTTTCCACTTCCACAAAAAAAGGTCGCGAGCATATTGAAGATTTTTATAATCATTATCGTAGTGCTGATTTATTGCTCGTTGATGATATTCAGTTTTTAGAAGGAAAAACATCAACACAAGCTGAATTTTTTAAGGTCTTTGATTATCTTCATGAAAATAATAAACAAATCGTTATTACCTCAGATCGTGTTGCTAATGATTTGAAATTAATGACAAGATTAAAATCCCGATTTAATTGGGGAATGATTGCAGATATTAAAGCTCCCGATAAAGAATTAAGAGTAAATATCTTAAAAAGAAAACTTGCTTTTCTTATTAATAATCCAAAAGATGTTCCACTTGAAGTTCTTGAAAAAATTGCGAGCTTATTTGAATCCAATATTCGTGATCTTGAAGGAGCTTTACGCCGTTATGTCACTTATTGCGTTTCGTTAGACTTGCCATTTACGGTTGAAAATGTTAATGTTGCTTTAGGAAGCATCATTCCAAAGACTAATGTTGAAGATGAAAAAACAACTAATATCAGTCAAATTAAAACAACTGTTGCCTCATATTTTCAAGTTTCACCTGATCAACTATCATCACGAAGCCGCAAAATGCAAGTTGTTTATGCCCGTAATATTGCAATATATTTGATTCGTGAAAATTTAAAAATTCCTTTAAAGAAAATTGGAGAAGCTTTTGGCAGTCGTGATCATGCAACGATTGCCCATGGATATGAAAAGATCCAAAACCTTGTGAAAACTGATCATCATGTAAAAAGTGATGTTGAATATTTAATGAAAAAGCTGGAAATCAAATAAGTTTTCCACTTTTCCACAATCTTAATAATAATAATAATTTTTACTTATATAAATAAAGGAGAATTAAAAATGAAGTTTTCAATTAATCGCACCCTTTTGTTAGGTAATTTAAATAATGTTGCTCGCGCTGTATCGACAAAACCACAAATGCCAATCTTAACAGGGGTCAAAATTGAAGTTAAAAAAGATCATTTAATAATGACAGCTTCAAATTCGGAAATTGCCATTCAATCTGTAATTTCTGATACTAATGATTTGATAATTCAAGAAGAAGGAGTAGTAGTCCTTCCTGGTAAATATTTACTCGATATCATTCGCAAAGTTGAATCAGAAATGATTGACTTTATGACTTTTGAAGATAATGTTGTGAAGATCCTTGCAGATCAAAGTAATTTTACCTTAAACGTTTTAGATAAAGAAGCATTCCCACATTTATCATTTGAAAACAGTCAAGATATGATGATGTTAGATGTTTTAAATTTAAAACAAATTATCAAAAAAACCACATTTGCAGCATCTTTATCTGAAGCACGCATGGTTCTTACCGGAGTTCATTTTGCCCTATCCGATAAACGTTTTGAAGCTGTAGCTACCGATAGCTTTCGATTGGCACAAAAAATTTTATTTTTAGATAATATTCCAGATATAAAAGTTGTTATACCAAGTCATAGTTTGGATGAATTAAATAAAATCATTGAAGATCTTGAAGAGATTGTTGAAATGCATTTTACAAAAACAAAAGCTTTATTTAAATATAAAAACATTTTATTCCAAACTCGTTTAATTGAAGGGGTTTTCCCAAACATTTCAAGTTTAATTCCAACAAATTTCTTGACAGAACTAACATTTAATAAACAAGAAATTATTGCAGCAATTGAAAGAGCATCATTATTTACAAGTGGAGAATCAACAAATATCATAAAATTAACATTAACAGAAGAAGGGATTGTTGAAATATCATCAACTCACAACGAAATTGGAGCCGTACTAGAAAAAATTCAACCAAAGAAATGTTCAACAATGGTTCCTTTCCAAATTGCTTTTAGTTCACGTTTCTTCTTAGATGCCTTAAAAGTTTTCGATTCTCCAGAAGTTACTGTTCATTTCACTGGCGAAATAAAACCGTTTATCATCACCGGTGAATATGATGTTAATCATTTGCAATTAATTTTACCAGTAAGAGTAGCTTAATACATATTTACATATATACATAAAAAAAAGACACTTTTGTGTCTTTTTTATATTTTAATATTCTTAAACAATTCAACAAGTTCATCTTTTAAAGCTTCTAAAGCTTTTTGATCATAAGGTGATAATTTAATATCATCATCAAAAACACTTAAACCTTCAAATTGAATATTCTTAATTATTGAACGATCATTGATTGGTTGCAACACTTCAGCAGAAGGAGTAAATTCAACGGCCTGCTCAACTAGCTTATCTAATGAAATTTTTGGGGCGCGTTTATTTTTACTGTACCCATTAGGAACAATGTACTTAATACCTTCAAGATTGATTTCATTATCGATAAAATATTGAATCGTATTGAAGAAACCTCCTAAACCTAAACTATCAAGACCAACAACAAGAATAATATCATCACTCATATCAAGTAAAACTTCAGTCAAGCGGCTGCTTGATGGTGGGAAATCAACAAAAATATAATCAAAAAATGTTCCATATTCATCAATGATAGATTTTAATACTTTTTCTTGACGACGCTCTAAGGTTAACTTCATGGATAGTTTATCGGTATTTAAGGTCTTAATTAAGTACAAGTTTTCCCTTACTTCAATTAAGATGTCTCCCATTTCCGCATGTCCAGCCATTAAAAATTCTAAGTAATTATCATTTTGCGAGAATATTTTCTCATCTGCACCATAAATTTTAAAAATACTGTTTTGATCATCGACACTTAATACTAAAACTTTCTTACCTTGCTTTGCATAATAATGGGCGAAATAACCAATGAAGGTTGTTTTACCAACGCCCCCCTTTTTACAAAACGTTGAAATGACGGCCATTTAGAATCCCTCTCTTTCTAATTTTTCTTCGCATGCTTCTTCGATGAAAGTTGAAAGTTGCATCCCTTTCATGGCTGCAGCAACTTTAACGCGTTTGCGAAGTTCCTTGTCCATTGTTGCTGTGTATTTATCACGATTATTATCAACGGACTGCCTTCTTGTTAATTTAGCTAAAGGGTTGTCCCTTTTCTTAAATGGTGTTGTGTTGTTGTTCATCCTCACTCCTCCTCACTATTTTTATTGACATCCTACATATTTACATATAGACATATAACAATAAATAAATATATACGGTATTATTTATTT
>DATCKF010000074.1:0-4437 GCA_036562395.1 Bacilli bacterium | reverse complement strand
AAAATTTATTTATCAACAAAATTTCTTACAGACCCATTTTAAAAAACCAAGGATTCCTTGGTTTAATTTGCTTTTAATAATTTATTTTTATGCTTCAAGCGTAAGCGATCAGCAATCATGGCAATAAATTCAGAATTTGTAGGTTTTGATTTATGGTAGCTAATTGTATAACTGAAAACTTCCGTAATGACATCAATATTTCCGCGAACCCAAGCAACTTCGATTGCATGTCTAATTGCTCTTTCAACTCGAGATGCAGTTGTCTTATATGATGTAGCGATTGTTGGATATAAAACTTTCGTAATACCATTTAAGATATTAATATCATGGAACACTAAAGATATAGCTTCACGGAGGTATAAATGGCCACGAATATGGGCAGGAACACCTATTTCATGTAATATTTGCGTGATTTCTGAATCAAGGTCGATCTTATTTTCATGAAGACTAATTGCTGTAGTATTATTATTTTCTAATTTCTTCTTGTTTGCTCTTATTTCATAAATGAATTGTAATAAATGCGCTGGATTAACAGGTTTTACAATAAAATAATCAGCACTTAATTGTGATGATTTTAACATCACATGATCATTAGAAAATGCGGTCATGACAATAACGTTTTTTGGAACTTTATATTTTGATGATTTTGATCGAATTTCTTCTAAAACTTTTAAGCCATCAAAGTTAGGCATAAAAATATCTAAGATCAAGATATCAAGTTGCAATGTCCGCAAAGCATTTAATAATTGAACACCATCATTAAAAGTCGCCACCACCTCCATGTTTTCTTCATTTTTAAACACTTCTTTAAGCATCGTTTGCACTTCTTTACTGTCGTCTACAATCGCAATTTTTAATTTTTCCATATAAACCTCCCCCTTATGTAAACTAAAATCGCTAATTAAATTTTAAAATAATTAAAGGTAAAATGCAAGGAAAAATGAGAATATTATATAAAAACAAGGAACTTTTCGACTTCCTTCGACAAATTGGCTTTGTTATTTGAGCAAATTTAGGCGATTTGTCGAAATATGGGGAAAGTGATATAAGTGGACAAGCTCTTTGATTGGAAATTTCTTGTATTTTTTCACTTTTTCATATATAATTATAATATCTAATCATTGTTGGAGGCTTGAATGTTTAAAAGTAGCTACTTAAATACTATTTTTCAAGAAATTATTGATAAAAATCCTAATCAAACTGAATTTATTCAAAGTGTAAACGCCTTTTTTGAAGCCATTGCAGATTATGTTGAAAAAGATGAAAGAATTGAAAAAAATGCGATTATCGAAAGGTTAGTCGTTCCTGAACGTATAATCCAATTCCGAGTTCCTTGGGTTGATGATCAAAATAAAATTCATGTCAACTGTGGATATCGTGTTGAATATAATAGCGCATTAGGACCATATAAAGGTGGGTTAAGATTCCATCCTTCCGTTAATCTTTCTATCATGAAGTTTTTAGGTTTTGAACAAATTTTCAAAAATGCATTAACTGGTTTACCTTTAGGAGGAGGAAAAGGTGGAGCAGATTTCAATCCGAAAGGAAAAAGTGATGGTGAAATTATGCGTTTCTGCCAAAGTTTTATGGCTGAACTATACCGTCACATCGGTCCTAATACGGATATTCCTGCTGGAGATATTGGTGTTGGTAACCGTGAAATTGGTTATTTATTTGGCTATTATAAAAAGTTACAAAATGAATTTAGCGGTGTCTTAACCGGTAAAGGTATTAGTTATGGTGGTAGTTTAGCAAGAAAAGAAGCAACTGGCTATGGTTTATGTTACTTTACAACATTTGCATTAAATCATTTCAAGCAAACCGATTTTAATAACAAAAAAGTTGTAATATCCGGAAGTGGTAATGTTGCCATTTATGCTGCTCTTAAAGCTATTGCCCTTGGGGCAAAAGTTGTTGCAATGTCAGATAGTGATGGATATATTTATGATCCTGAAGGCTTAGATGTTACTTATATTCAAAAAATAAAAGAAGAAAGAAAAAGAATTGTTGAATATACTTATAAATTTCCAAATGTTAAGTATCAAAATAATAGTAAACAAATCTGGGAAGTTCCTTGCGATATTGCTCTTCCATGTGCAACGCAAAATGAACTCGATTTACAAGGAGCGAAAAGTTTAGTTGCAAATGGAGTCATTGCTGTATGTGAAGGTGCAAACATGCCAACAACAATTGAAGCAATTAAATATTTGCAAGAAAATAAAGTCATCTTTGGTCCATGTATAGCTGCTAATGCTGGAGGAGTTGCCACATCTGGTTTAGAAATGGCTCAAAATGCAACATTTTCTTCTTGGAGTTTTCAAGAAGTTGATGAGAAATTAAGAAATATTATGCAAAATATCTTTTCAACAATCCTCTCAACCGCTATGCAATTTAATAATCCTTATGATTTAGTAAAAGGTGCGAATATTGCAAGTTTTATTAAAGTTAATGAAGCAATGTTAGCATTAGGATTAATTTAATAAATTAAATTTATATTTTTTAATATCTTTTATGGTATAATTAAGACATCCTATATGAGGAGGGAAATATGCCTAGTACTGAGCAAATTATTCAGTATATGAATTATCTATTCATTGGAAATGTTGCTTTATATGCTTTTATAGGTTTTATCCGCGGAACTTATAAATCGTTATATTATTTAATTGCGACCGTATTAATATTCTTTGGAGGATGGCTCGCGATGGGACCTGTCCTCAATTGGGCAAGGGGTTATGATTTAAGCAGTTATAATCTTGTTCTCAACGATATACCTTTTACAAACATCAATAAGTATGTTGAAGAAGTAGTTATTACTCAATTTCCTCAAGCTAATACTTTAATCACAACGGATACATTACTTAGAGAATTTCTTTTTTCTTTAGTAACAATGGTTTTACAACTTGTTTATTTAATTGTCTTAACAATCCTTGCTTTTACAGTCTTTAAAGGATTATTTGATATTATCTGGTTAATCATCAAACCTCGTAAGCAGATTGTTGATGGAAAGAAAGTAAAACCTAAAAAAGGATTTCTATCAAGACTAGGTGGTATGGGAATTGGAGCTGTTAAAGGAGCATTATATTCTTTATTATTCTTTGTACCACTAGCAGGAATTTCTTCAATTACCAATCAAATCAGACAAACAGTTGATACTCCACAAGATATGAAATATGAACTAGTGTTTGTCAATAATACCATGACGCTTGTTGAAAGCAGAAATAATCAGCTTTTTAACGATGAAGTTGAAGAAATCCTCGATATGCTTGGTGCATATGATAAGTCAATTGCTGGGAAAGTTCTTGGGACATATAATTTTGATACAAAAGTTTTTGATGAATTATTTAGTGTCAAAGTTGGTAATGCAAATATTAGATTTCGAAGGGAATTAGAAATAGTTGCGCAAGCCATTGCCAAAATCAATAAAGAATCAAATGGTCAATCTTTTGAAGAAGGGGTTAAAACCCTTCTTAAGGAAAATCCAGCGTTGTTTAAAGAAATTGTTGATGACTTATCAAAATTAGAAACAATTAAGGTTGCTATACCGATTGGAATAGAGGTTGTATTATTACTTGAAGATGAAGAAGGAAATAAACTTATCGATCAATTGCCTGAAAATCTTGATTTTACATTAGAAGACTTCTATGATATTGATTATCAAGCCGATTTTAAGAGAATCGGATATGCATTTGTTGATGTTGCAAGTTTAATAAACCTTGATAATCCAAATGAAAATTTAGATTTCTTAGGTTTTGATCCCGAGGTTGTTGAAAGTATTTTTAATAATATCGGAAGTTTAGAGATTGTCGATAAATTTGCCCCAATTGTTGTATCTTATTTTCTAACAACTGATATGATTAAAGATTCTTTAACTGATTTAAATTTAACTGTTGATGACTTAGGATTAGATGAAGTTGAAGATTGGGGTCATGAAATATCTAACATTGGCCAAATTTATAAAGCCTTTTCGGAAATGCAAATTAAAAGTTTTACTGATCCTGATGGTGTGAAATATGTAACTGAAGAAAGTGTTAATAAATTTTCTGAAGCTGTTTTCAATTCAATAATTATCCAAAAGGCTGTACCTGTGCTTGTAAAAATGTTAAGTGATGAATTCCTTCCTGAACAATATCAACACGTAATTACTATTGACACATCCATTTTTGATAAAGATGAATTTGCAGCTTTATTAAATGCTGTTGTTGTTATCATTAAAGCAAACATTTTAAAAGGAAATCAAGATGCATTTATTAATCTAAGTGATGACCTAATTGATGATCTATCTAAATATTTATCTAGTTCTGAATTTATTACTTCTAATTTAAGTAGTATTATTGAAATAATGCTTAATGACATAGGATTTTTAGGTTCTGATCTTAAATTTGAAACCTTGAGTAAAAGTCAATGGACAGAAACAGAGCTAAGTTCAATCTTTAAAAC
>DATCKF010000070.1:0-3361 GCA_036562395.1 Bacilli bacterium | reverse complement strand
GTATAAGTTAGATAACATACAACTTGTTTTTCAAGTGGAACTGTCTCTTTTGTTTCATCACTAAACTTCCAAGGATAATTATCACCGTATTGCGGAATCATTTTATCAAAATCGATTGAATCTTTCTTAACTCTTGGAGGTGTTCCAGTTTTTAATCTGATTAATTCAAAACCTAGACTTTTAAGGTTTTCACTTAATTTCGATGTCGTTCTTTCGCCTTCAGGACCAGAAGGTGTAGTTTCACTTCCGATTAAGACGCGACTTGCAAGGTATGTTCCACTGGCAATAATGACAGCTTTGGTTTTAATTAATTCATTATTTTCCGTAATTACTCCACAAACGCGATTATCCTTGATATCTAATCCAATAACATAAGTTTCTAGAACATCTAAATTTTTTTCTGCAGCCAATACTTCACGCATATATCTCGGATATGTAACCTTATCTGCTTGCGCTCTTAAAGCTCTAACTGCTGGACCTTTTGATACATTGAGCATTTTAACTTGCAATAAGGTCGCATCAATTGCTTTTGCCATTTCCCCACCTAAGGCATCGATTTCACGGACAATGATCCCCTTAGCTGGTCCACCGATGGAAGGGTTACATGGCATGCTTGCAATTTTTTTCTTATTGCCTACAATCATTAAAGTTTTATTATTTAGTCTACTAGCAGCAAGGCTTGCTTCAATTCCAGCATGCCCACCACCGATGACGATTATATCATACATTTTATCACCGCATATATTTTACCACAAAATCTCTGAATATTTGAATCTTTTTTATCTTTTGAAATAACGTTATCATCTTTTGATTATTGACGAAATTCTTTTCGTATGCTATAATAATTTTATTAGTTAAAGAAAGAGGGAACAAAAATGGATTTATTTAGTAAAATGGGACCATATTTGGAATTTGTCCAAAGCGTTAAGGAAAAAGGAATTTACCCTTATTTTCAAGCCTTAGAATCTGGGCAAGATACAGAAATGATGTTTCATGGACGTAAAATTATTATGCTCGGTTCTAATAACTACTTAGGATTAACTTCAAATCCTGAGGTTATGAATGCAGCAATTGAAGCAGTCAAAAAATATGGTTCAGGTTGTAGCGGTTCACGTTTCTTAAACGGAACTTTAGACATTCATGTGAAATTGGAAGAGGAATTACGTGACTTCTTACAAAAAGAAGCAGTCATGACTTTCTCAACAGGATTTCAATCAAATTTAGGAATTATTAGTGCGGTTTGTGGAAGAAATGATGTTATTATTGGTGACAAAGAAAATCATGCTAGTATTTATGATGCATGTCGCTTAAGTTATGCAAAACTATTACGTTATGAACATAACGATATGGAAGATTTAGAAAGACAATTAAAATCTGTTGATGAATCAAAAGGAATTTTAATTGTTACTGATGGTGTTTTCAGTATGTCAGGTGATATTTGTAATCTTCCAGAAATTGTTCGCCTTGCAAAGAAATACAATGCAAGAGTAATGGTTGATGATGCTCATGGTCTTGGTGTGTTAGGTGCCCATGGACGTGGAACAGCCGAATACTTTGGATTGGAAGATGAAGTTGATATTTACATGGGAACATTCTCAAAATCACTTGCAAGTTTAGGTGGTTACATGGCAGCATCAAAACAGGTTGTTGAATATGTAAAACATGTTTCAAGACCATTCATCTTTAGTGCTTCAATTACCCCAGCAAGTGTTGCCTCAGCAAGAGCTTCGCTAAAGATCTTACGTGAACATCCAGAAAGAACAAAAGCACTTCATGACATCAGCAATTACATGCGTGAAGGTTTGAAAAAACTTGGCGTTAATATTATTGAAAGTAAAACACCAATTATTCCAATTTATACTTATGATGATGAAAAAACATTCATGGCATGCAAGATGTTGTTAGAACGTGGTGTATATGTTAACCCTGTAATCTCTCCAGCTACTCCAGTTGGACAAAGCTTACTACGTACAAGTTATACTGCAACACATACGAAAGAACAAATGGATTATGCAATGAATCAAATTAAAGAAGTATTAGATATCCTTCAAGTTGAGAAAAGATAATTACAAAAAGTCTTTTTTAAGACCTTTTTATTGCAAAAGAGATTAAATTATTATATAATAAAATTAATCTTTATCCTCAAATAATATATAAAATAAAAGCGGGCATAATGCTCGCTTTTATTTTCCATATAACTGATATAATAAGAATAAAACAAAACGATCTGGTAACAATCTTTTTAAAAAGACAAGTAATTTATAACTAAAACCAACCACTACTTTTACTGGTGGATTTTTTCTTTTTAAAACCTTATAAATAACTTTACTAACTTTAAATGGACTTACACCATTTTGTTCATCCTTTTCCATACGTTTAATTGATCGCAAAATCCGATCATGATAATATTCATCTTGAGCAATTTGGGGTGCGGTTCTGTTTTTCGTAAAGTTTGTTTTTGTATCCCCAGGTAAAACTGTTGTGACTTTAATCTTGAAAGGATGAAGTTCCATTCTTAAAGCTTCACTTAATGACGTAATACTATTTTTGGTCATTGAATAATAAGCTTGGAAAGGGATTGTTAAGGGACCGGCAACACTGCCAATATTAATTATTTTCCCTTTTGTTTCACGTAAGTATGGGATTGCTACTTGACAAACATTAACAACTCCAAAAACATTGACAGCATAAATTCTTTCAAGTTCTTCACTAGTTGCATATTCAATTGCCCCACTAACCCCAATTCCAGCATTATTGATTACGCCATCAATTTGTTTTTCTCTTTCATAGATTTCTTGAAATGCTACTATTACCGTTTCTTTTTTCGTTACATCACAAGTAATGTAATTAACCCCTTCAACATCCCCTTTTGTTCGTGATAAACCATAAACAATATATCCTTTATCTTTTAAATATATTGATGTTGCTTTGCCAATTCCACTACTTGCACCAGTAATCACTATAACTTTATGCATAATTTTCCCCTATCTTTTTTATTTATTATACAAAATAATCTTCTAATTGTAAATTAAATAATGTTATAATATTTTCTTTTCATTAAAATAAATTGATATGCTTTCGCAATCCTTCTTTAAAACCGGGATAAAAAAGTTTACTGTACTTTCATTTTCTTCATTTAAATCATCGCTTGGAAATTTATCTAAGATGATGGTAGTATGCTTTTCAAAACGATTGATAATAACTTCAGCTTCATAAAACAATGAAGAAGTCGTGATTGAGCAAAAGATCAAACTATTATCATTAAACCAAGTTGATTGATCTTCATTTTTAAACAAATAATTTGGAACATCATCTTCATAATCTAGAAGCCCAATTTCATTTTTAAAATAAAGTTTACGAC
>DATCKF010000068.1:0-6004 GCA_036562395.1 Bacilli bacterium | reverse complement strand
CGCTTTGACATCTCTTAAATAACTGAAATCTCCACCACGATTTTGTAAATTCACAATTACCTTTTCTACATTTTCCCGAATTAATTTAATATCGATCATTTTATATTCCTCCTAGATATTAAATACCTTTTAATTATTATCTTCGTCTTCGTTAATTTCATCCATAAATTGATAATCTAAATCTAATTCAAATTCTTCTTTGTATTCTTCGTCTTCATTTTCATCCTCATCATCACGAGGTACGATAGCAATATTAGCTACTGACTGCCCTTCATTTAACATTATTATACGAACACCTTGCGTATCACGACCAATTGTTTGGATCTGATCAAGATGCGTACGAATAACCATTCCTTTATCAGTTACAACAATGATATCTTCATCACCACGGACAGTTGATAACGCTACTAATTTACCATTCTTTTCGGTCATATTTAAGGCTTTAACACCTTTACCACCGCGAACTTGCACACGGAAGTCATCAACATTTGTTCTCTTTCCGTATCCATTTTCAGTAACGATGACAATTTCATCACCATCAGTATTAATAATTGCCATCCCCACAACTTCTTCATTATCTTCAACTTGAATACCACGAACTCCCGCGGCAATTCTTCCCATTGGACGAATATCGCCTTCACTAAAGCGAATAGCTTTACCGTTTGAAGCACCAAGAATAATATCTTTTTCACCATCGGTTACTTCAACTTTGAAAAGTTCATCGTCATCATTTAAAAGAATAGCTTTAATTCCGCTTGTTCGAATATTTTTGAATTGTGAGATTTCGGTTTTCTTAACTAGTCCTTTGCGCGTTGCAAATACTAAAAATCCATCAAGATCTTCTTTTTCATTGATTGTTAATACGGCAGTTAATTTTTCCCCTTCTGCAAAGTTCAATAAGTTTACAATAGGTAATCCTTTTGAAGTCCTTGAATAAATTGGAACTTGGAAGGCACGAAGTTTATATACTTGCCCAAAGTTACTAAAGAATAATAATGTGTTATGAGTTGAAGTATAGATGACTCTTTCAATATAGTCATCATCATTAATTTTCGCTCCTGTTACCCCTTTTCCACCACGATTTTGAACTCGATAAGTATCAACTGTCATTCTTTTTACATATCCTCGAGCTGTAATCGTAATAATTACATCTTCAACAGGAATTAAATCTTCATCTTCGATTTCCAGTTCATCGCTCAAAGAAATATCAGTCTTACGATCATCACTATATTTATCACGAATGGCTTTAAGTTCACTTACGATAATTTTTAATTTTTTCTCATGACTTTTGAGTATTTCTTTGCATTCATTGATAAATTTTTTAATTGCCACTAATTCTTCTTTGATTTTGTCTACTTCCAAAGCTGTTAAACGTTGCAATTTCATATCAAGAATGGCTTTAGCTTGAATTTCTGTTAAACGGAATATTTTCATCAATTGTGAAGTTGCTTCTTCAGTGGTTTTTGATTTCTTGATTACTTGAACAACTTCATCAATATTAGCTAAGGCAATGACTAAACCCTCTAAAATATGTTCTCGGGCTTCCGCTTTTTCTAAGTCATATTGAGTTCTACGAGTAATAATTTCAATTTGATGCTCAAGATAATTTTCTAGTACTTCTTTTAAGTTTAAGACTTTTGGTTGCCCTTTAACTAATGCTAAGACATTAATACCAAATGTTGTTTGCATTTGTGTATGTTTATAAAGATTATTCAATATGACATTGGCATTAGCATCACGTCTTAATTCAACAACAATCTTTATTCCTTCACGATTTGTTGATTCATCACGTAAATCAGTAACACCAGTAATGGTTTTTTCCTTAACAGTTTCCGCAATTCTTTCAAGTAATCTTGTTTTATTTACTTGATATGGAATTTCGGTAATAATAATTTCTTTCTTACCATTTGCAAGTTCTTTTATTTCTGATTTTGCTCGAATTGTAATTGCGCCATTTCCTGTTAAGTATGCTTTACGAACTTGCGATAAACCCATAATGACTCCACCAGTTGGGAAATCTGGACCTTTAATATAATTCATTATTCCTTCAATTGAAATATCAGGATTTTTTATTAAAGCTAATAATCCATCTATTACTTCCCCTAGATTGTGTGGAGGGATATTTGTTGCCATACCGACCGCAATACCTGTTGCCCCATTTACTAAAATATTTGGGAATTTTGATGGTAAAACCTCAGGTTCACGTTCTGTTCCATCATAGTTGTCAATAAAATTAACAGTTTCTTTATTTAAATCACGCAAAAGCTCCATGGAAATTTTACTCATTCGGGCTTCTGTATAACGCATTGCCGCTGCTCCATCACCATCAATCGAACCAAAATTTCCATGGCCATCGACTAATGGATAACGATAACTAAAATCTTGAGCCATACGAACCATCGAATCATATATAGCACTATCACCATGGGGATGGAATTTACCCATTACTTCCCCCACGATTCTTGCGGATTTTTTATAAGGTTTATCAGGATGTACACCTAATTGAAACATTCCATATAATATCCGTCTATGAACAGGTTTCATTCCGTCGCGAACATCAGGAAGGGCACGAGAAACGATAACACTCATCGCATACATTAAAAATGATTGTTTCATTTCTCGTGATAAATCTACTTCTTTAATTTTACCAAGAAGATCGACTTGATTCTCTGTTTCATTATTTTGTTCTTCGTTTATATTATCTATTTCTTGATTTTCAAATTCTTTCATTTTCTCACATCCTTAAAAGTCCAGATTTTCCGCATATATTGCATTTTCTTCAATAAATTCTCTTCTTGGTTCAACTTCATCACCCATTAAGACACGAAAAATCGCATCTGCTTCCATCGCTTCATCAAGAGTGACTTGTAAAAGGGTGCGTCGCTTCGGATCCATTGTTGTTTCCCACAACTGTTCTGGGTTCATTTCTCCTAACCCTTTATATCTTTGAATCTGTGGCTTCGATGATTTTGAATATTTTTGTAAGATTCGTTGCAATTCTTCATCAGAATATGCATATTCAACACTTTTTCCTTGTGATACCTTATATAGTGGTGGTTGCGCTATATAAACGTATCCCCTTTCAATCAACGGACGCATAAAACGGAAGAAAAATGTTAATAACAACGTACGAATATGGGCACCATCGACATCAGCATCGGTCATGATAATAATTTTATGGTATCTTGCTAAATCGATATTAAAATCTTCACCAACACCTGTTCCAAATGCTTGAATCATTGAAATAATTTCTTTATTTCCTAAGGCTTTATCAAGTCTTGCCTTTTCAACATTCAATACTTTTCCACGTAAAGGTAATATGGCTTGGAAAGAACTATCGCGTCCTTGCTTTGCTGAACCACCGGCTGAATCTCCCTCGACAATATATATTTCACTGATCGATGGATCTTTACTACGGCAATCAGCAAGTTTTGATGCAAACCCTAAGCTTTCAAGCGGACTCTTTCTTCTCGTTGCTTCTCGCGCTTTCTTAGCAGCCAATCGGGCTCTGCTTGCTAGAACAGCTTTTTCAATGATAGCTTTCGCGGATGAAGGAGTTTCTTGTAGGAAACGTTCCAAACCTTCACCTAATATTTGCGAAGTTATTCTTCTAACTTCGGTATTTCCTAATTTCGCTTTTGTTTGCCCTTCAAATTGCGGATCAGGATGACGACAACTGATAATTGCTGTTAAACCTTCACGAACATCATCACCACTTAAACTTTCATCTTTGCGAAATAAGTTATTTGTTTTTGCATAGTTATTTAATACACCTGTTAAACGCAAGCGGAAACCTTCTTCATGGGTTCCTCCTTCAGGTGTATAAATATTGTTAATAAATGAATAAATATTGCTGCTATAATCTTCAGTATATTGCATTGCAATTTCAACTTCAATATTTTCCATTTTTCCATTGATGTATATTATTTCAGGATGAATGACTACTTTTGATTTGTTAAGGAAACTTACATATTCTTTAATTCCACCTTCATAATGATAGACTACTTTTTTCTCTTTTTCCGGATCTCTTGTATCAGAAAGGGATATTTTTAAACCTTTATTTAAGAAGGCACATTGTTGGAGACGATTCCTTAAAATATCATAATCATATGTTGTTGTTTCTTTAAAGATTTCAGCATCAGCTTTAAAAGTAATTCTTGTTCCATGGGTTTTAGTTTCGCCAATTTCTCGTAAGGAGTATAATTTTTTCCCACGGTGATATTCTTGTTCATATTTTTTTCCATCTTTATGTATTTCAACGTGCAACCATTCACTTAAAGCATTAACTACAGATGCTCCAACACCATGAAGTCCTCCTGACACTTTATAAGAGGAAGAGTCAAATTTTCCACCGGCATGAAGAATTGTAAATACTGCTTCCGCAGCACTTTCCCCAGTCTTCTTATGTATTTCAACAGGTATTCCTCGACCGTTATCTGTTACTCTTATGACATTATCAGGAAGTATTTCAACATCAATTTGATCGCAATAACCAGCTAAGGCTTCATCTATCGAGTTATCAACAATTTCCCATACTAAATGGTGAAGTCCTCTTGGCCCTGTTGAACCAATATACATTCCGGGACGTTTACGAACAGCTTCTAACCCCTCTAGTAATTGAATATTATCCGCACCATAATGACTTTCCGGTGCAGTTGTTGTTACATTTTCGTTATCGAAGTCATTCATCGTCATTTCCCCTTTCAATATTTATCACATTACTATTTTTTATAATCTCACTACTTAAATTATCAATTGAAGTTGTGGTAATAAATGTTTGTTTATCGTTATCAAGTAGTTCTAATATTTCATTTTGACGATGATTATCAAGTTCACTGAATACATCATCAAGAATGATAATAACTCTTTTATTTTTTTGCTTCATTAATTCTACTAAAGCTAGTTTAATCGCAAGGCACGCACTTCTAATTTGCCCTTGTGAACAAAAAGTTGATGCATTTTCGTTATTTACAAGAATCAATAGTTCGTCTCTTGCTGGTCCCCAGGTTGTCGTTTGCATTAGTATATCATTATTTAACTTTTCATCAGCACTTTTCCACAATTTATCCACATTGCAGTTTGGTTTATACGCCAAAATTAACTTTTCTTGCTTTTTACTAAGTTTCTCAATAATCGGATTTATATATTGATTTATGTCTTTTATTAAGGCTTCTCTTTCTTCAATAATTACTTTTGCTTCTTTAATTAACGAAGATGTTAGGACGTTAAGTAACACTTTATCATATTGATTATTAACAATCCCTTTTAAATATTCATTGCGTTCCCTCAAGATCTTTTTATAATTAATTAAAGCTTGCAAATAGCTTGGATTTATTTGTCCAAGGTGAATATCTAAAAAGCGACGGCGAATAATTGGACTTCCTTTGATGAGTTCTAAATCATCTGGGGAAAAGGTTATAACATTAAAATAACCTACATAATCGCTAATACTTTTATAAGTGTAATTATTTTTAATTACTCTTTTATCTTTTTGATTATAAGATATAATTACTTTATCAATTGTATCATTATTCAAAAAGTCGCCTTTTAAATTATAATAACTTTCGTCTTTTTTTATTAAATCAAGATCTTTGACGTTTTTAAATGTCTTTGCAAACCCTAAACAATATACCCCTTCAACAAGGCTAGTTTTACCAACGGCATTAGCTCCTACAATAATATTACGTTGAGGACCAAATTCAAAAACTTTATTGCGATAGCAACGAAAATTAATTAATTGTAATTTTTGAAGATAGAATGTCATGTCTCAATCCGATATTTTTCTTTTTCGGTAATAACAATATCGCCTTTATATAACTTTCGTCCTCTTCGGTTTTCTTCTTCATCATTTACAAGCACTCGTTTCTCCTGCAAATAATATTTAGCTTCAGCACCATTTTGGATTTCACGAGTTAATTTTAATAATTGTCCTAGTGTTATATATTCAGTACTAATTTTAATTATTTTCATAGGCTAATACCCCTTTTATACTATCTTATTATAC
>DATCKF010000058.1:0-2680 GCA_036562395.1 Bacilli bacterium | reverse complement strand
GTATAATATCGTAGGCTTTCAAACCCATTTAAAATGGGGTGAACAAAAGAAAGTTTTACAACTAATTCCTGGGCTTGAAAATTGCGAAATTGTGCGTTATGGAGTAATGCATCGAAATACTTATATATCCAGTCCTAATATTTTAAATCATTATTATCAGACGAAAAAAAGAAATGATTTATTTTTTGCCGGACAAATTACGGGAGTTGAAGGATATATTGAAAGTGCGTCATCAGGAATGGTTGCGGGAATAAATCTCGCTCGATATCTTAATAATCTGGAATTAATCGATTTTCCAAAAACAACTGCTATTGGGGCTTTGGCACATTATATTGCAACCCCAAACCGTAATTTTGTACCGATGAATGTCAATTTTGGATTATTTGAAGAAATAAATAAACGCTTGAAGAAAAAGGAGCGTAGTGAATATTATGCTTCACGAAGCCTTGAGGTTATAAGGAAGTTAAATGATCGAGAAATTTAAAAATTATTTAATCAATGAAAGAAATTATTCATTTTATACTGTTTTAAATTATATAAATGATATCACTGAGTTTAATGATTATTTAAAAATGAATAATTTGGGTGATTTTACAACTATTCATCATAATATTACAAGATATTATTTATCATATTTAAACCAAAAAGGATTTCGTCCCCGCAGTGTTGCAAGAAAAATGTCAAGCTTACGTAGTTTTTATCGCTTTTTAGTTCAAGAAGGAATTGTGGAGGAAAATTATTTCAGTGAAGTATCATCACCGAAAGCAGATAAAACCTTACCAAAGTTTATATATTACGAAGAATTAGATGCTTTATTTGAAAGTATCAATACGAATACCATTATTGGTAAAAGAGATTATGCTTTATTAGAATTGTTATATGGTACGGGGATTCGTGTAAGTGAATTTTGTAATCTTAAAGTTGGTGATCTTGATTTTTATAACGATAATATCATTGTTACGGGAAAAGGAAATAAAGAACGATATTTACCAATATATCAGAATATTAAAAACACCTTAATTGATTATTTACAATTTTCACGTAATAAACTCTTAGCAAAATCTCAGGATCATAATTGCGAAACGCTTTTTTTAAACTACAAAGGTGGACCATTAACCCCTCGTGGTGTCCGAGTGATATTAAATAATATTACAGATCGTGCTGCCCAAAACATTAAGATCAGTCCGCATATGTTAAGACATTCATTTGCAACTCATTTACTTGATCATGGTGCGGATCTAAAAAGTGTCCAAGAACTACTAGGGCATGTCAATCTTTCAACAACCCAAATTTATACCCATGTTTCAAAAGAACAATTGAAGAAAGCATATATGCAATATTTTCCGCGTGCAAAAAGAAAGGATGATTAACGTGAGTCGAGGTTTTGAAAAATTAAATGAGTTAGGAATAATTCCCAAAAGGGGGACTTCAGGAAGTGCTGGATATGACTTTTATAATCCCGAAGCGATTGAAATTGCTCCTCAAGAAGTAAAGGTTATTAATACTTATATTCGTGCTTATATGGAAAAAGATGAGTATCTAGCGATTTTTATTCGCAGCAGTATGGGCATCAAAAAAGGATTAAGATTAGTTAATTCTGTTGGCATTATTGATAGTGATTATTATAATAATCCTGATAATGGCGGTCATATTCGCATTGCCTTGAAAAATGAATCAGATAAGACAATTACCTTAGAAACAGGGGAAAGAGTTGCGCAAGGGATTTTTATGAAATATTTAATTGCCGATGATGATGATGTAACAAATGTTCGTACCGGTGGAATAGGTAGTACAAATAAGTAAATTATCATAAGATAATCATAAAATTTTCATAAGAAAATAAAAATTTCTTGCATAATAAAAGTTATTGTGCTATAATATAACGGGCAAAAAATACACACACTATTAGAGGATGTCGTCACGTCCACATTGTTGGGGCGGTATTCGATGAAAATAGTGGAGGCCAAACAAAATAAAAACGGAGGAAAAATTTAAATGACTATTGTTACTAAAAAACAATTACTAGAAGCAGGAGTTCACTTCGGTCATAATACTCGCCGCTGGAACCCTAAAATGAAAGAGTATATCTATGAAGAAAGAAATGGCATCTACATTATTGATTTACAAAAGACAGAAAAATTAATCATTGATGCTTACAAGAGACTTTATAGTATTGTTCAAAATGGTGGAAAAGTACTATTTGTAGGAACTAGAAAACAAACTCAAGATGTTATTCGTGAAGAAGCAATTCGTGCTGGTCAATATTATGTTGATCAACGTTGGTTAGGTGGTACATTAACTAACTTCAAGACAATTCGTAAAAGCATTAATCGTTTATTCAAACTTGAAGCGATGGAAGAAGACGGAACATTTGATGTTTTACCTAAGAAAGAAGTTACTTTATTAAGAAAAGAAAAAGATAAATTAAATAAATATTTTAGTGGTATCCGTGATATGAAGAAGATGCCAGACGCTTTATTTGTTGTTGATCCAAAATCTGAACATAATGCGGTTGCGGAAGCTCGAAAATTAAGAATTCCTGTCTTTGCATTAGTTGATACAAATTGTGATCCAGATGAAGTTGATTTTGTTATTCCTGGAAATGATGATGCAATTCGCAGTGTAAAATTAATCGTTGCCACAATGGCAAATGCGATTGTTGAAGCGCAAGGAGGTACAC
>DATCKF010000057.1:0-3472 GCA_036562395.1 Bacilli bacterium | reverse complement strand
ATATAATATTGATAAAGGAGGAATTTCTATGAATATTCAATGGTTTTCAAAAGAGTCGCAAGCTATTGCTACCATTTATGAAACCAATATTACTTTAAATACTGTTGCAAGTACTCATTTTAAAAATATTTATGCGACGTTAATAGGATATGATAAAACCGATGATGCCATTGTTATTAAGGCAATTACCAAAGATGAAGTAACAATGGGATTATATCAAGAAGATGAACTAGTCCCGATTTCTATTAGACCAAGTTATGGACGTATTAATAGTAAAAGTATTATTAATAATATTAATAAATATCATCCTCTTGATTTTACAAAGAAAAACTATTATAAATTTCTTTGCGACTGGGTGCAAGAGAAAAGAATGTTAAAAGTGTATTTAAAGAGGGAGGTTTCCTAAAGTGTTACAATATGTATTGATTGGGTTATGGGCAATTGTCATCATCTTAACAATCATCATCGAATTTGAAACAAGTGACTTAGTTAGTGTTTGGTTTACATTTGGAGCAATTGGAGCTTTAATCGCTGCAGCTTTAGATGTTAAACCTTTATACCAATTGTTAATCTTTGCAATTGTCTCAATCATATTCTTACTAGCAACAAGACCATTTGTGAAGAAACTGTTAAGTAAAGGATTCGTTCCAACAAATGCTGATAAGTTAATTGGAATGGTTGGAATCGTTACTAAAGATGTCACCCCATATGAAGTCGGAGAAATTAAAATAAACAACACTTTATATCGAGCAACGAATTTAGAAAATGTCAGTTTCAGTGTTGGCGAAAAAGCCATTGTAAAGGCAATTAGCGGAACAAAACTAATTATTTCAAAATTAGATGAAAATGAATATGAAAAATTATAATAATTAAATAATATTAAGGAGGAAAATTATGTTATTTAATGTTTTTTTAGATGCTATTGATATTTTTACTGTTGTTGTCATTATTCTTTTAATAATCGGCTTACTAGTAGCCGCATCCTGTATTCGAATTGTACCTCAAGCTCATTGCTACATTATTGAAAGATTAGGAACATACCATACTACATGGACAACAGGAATCCATTTCTTAGTACCTTTCATTCATCGTGTCGCTCGTAAAATATCTTTAAAAGAGCAAATTATTGATTATGATCCTCAACCAGTTATTACTGAAGACAATGTTACTATGCAAATTGATACTGTTGTCTTCTTCCAGATCATGGACCCAAAAGCCTTTGCTTATGGAGCTGAACAACCAATTCAAGCATTAGAAAAATTAACAGCAACAACTTTACGTAATATCATTGGTGAAATGGAACTTGATGAAACCTTAACAAGTCGTGATTACATCAATACTAAAATGCGTCAAATCCTTGATGAAGCAACTGACCCATGGGGTATTAAAGTTAATCGTGTCGAATTAAAAAATATCTTACCACCAAAAGATATTCGTGAATCAATGGAAAAGCAAATGCGTGCTGAACGTGAAAAACGTGAATCCATCTTACGTGCTCAAGGTGAAAAAGAAGCAGCAATTCTTAAAGCTGAAGGTATTAAACAAGCGCAAATATTACAAGCTGAAGCTAATCGTTTAGCTATGGTTGAGGAAGCAGAAGGTCAAAAACAAGCCGCTATCCTCAAAGCTGAAGGTGAAGCAGAAGCACTTTTGAGAATGCATGAAGCAACAGCTAAAGGTCTTGAATATATTAAACAAGTTGGTGCTGACACAGCAGTATTGACACTTAAAGCATATGAAGCATTAACTGAGGTATCAAAAGGTCAAGCAACAAAGATTATTATTCCATCCGAAATCCAAGGTTTAGCCGGTCTTGCAACTTCATTAAAAGAAGTCGTAAGTGATAAAAAAGATTAAATAAGATGCTCTTAATTAGAGCATCTTATTTGTTTTTATTGAAAAAATATCAATAAAAGGATAAAATAGAAGTGGTGATTTAATATGGATTTTGAATTAAGAATTATTAAATGGTTTCAAGAAATAGCAACCGATTTTACCGATATTCTTGGTGAAGCTTTTACAATTCTAGGAGAGCAAGTAATTATTGTTGGGGTTATTGCTTTAATCTATTTTGTATATAATAAAAAAGCTGGAGAATATATTGCCTACTCAGTTTTCTTATCTGCTTGTATTAATGGAGCAATTAAAGGTATAGTCAGAGCAGAACGTCCATTTCAAGTTGATGCAACAATTGAAGGTAAGAGAGCACAGACAGCAACTGGATATTCATTTCCTAGTGGCCATGCACAAAATGCTGCTAGTTTTTATACATCACTAGGAATGCATTTTAAAAACAAGAAATTATGGATTGCAATTGCAATAATTATTTTTTTAGTCGCAATATCTCGTGTTTATTTAGGGGTCCATTTTCCAAGAGATGTTATTGTTGGTGCTTTGTTAGGTATTAGTGCAGCAATAATAAGCTATTATTTATTCAATTCGGTATATGAAAATCCAAAGCGAAAATTATTATTATTTGTTGTTACAGGATTAATCTTTTTCCCATTTCTTTTTATCTTTTATCAGAAGAAGTATGTTGATATTGAACTATATCGTGATTTTTATATCACATATGCTTTGTATCTTGGATTTGGTAGTGCTATCTTTATTGAAAATAAATTTGTTAGTTTTGATTGCACTGGCAAATTAAATAAAAGAATTATCCGTTTTATTGGTGCAATTGTCATTTTCCTTGGTTTACAAATAGTTTTAAAAGCAATCTTTCCAAAAGAAAACATCCTCTTTGATATGCTTAGATATTTCCTTACAGCATTTGTCCCATTAGGTATTTTTCCTTTATTCTTTAAAAAGTTAGGGTTAATGTAAAAAGTCAATCGACATGATTGACTTTTTTTTATTCTACTTTATGAATTTTTAATATCCCTGTTTGTAAATCACTTTTCTTAACGCCAGCTGCCATAACAACCATATCATCTTTATTAATTAAATTTAAGTCTAATGCTTTTTGAATTGCAAGTTCAAAATCGAATTGATCATCATTTTTAAATTGATCAGGATCAAGAATCGGAAAGACATTCCATGATAAATTTAATTGACGATATACACGTTCATCTGGTGTAGCAGCAATAATTGGTGTTGTTGGTCGATAATTAGAAATTGATTGGGCAGTTACACCTTTACGCGTAACAGCAATGATTGCTGAGGCTTTTAATTGATGAGCAGAAATACAAGCCGCATTTGCAATTGCACTCATCACTCTTTGCCCTAAATCCAAATGATTCTTGTCAAATTTTTTGATATAGTTAATATCATTTTCCGTTGATTCAGCAATTTCAGCCATCGTTTTAACACTACGAATTGGATATTTACCCATTGCTGTTTCTCCACTTAACATGATGATAGTAGTACCATCATATATAGCATTTGCAACATCAGAAACTTCAGCTCTCGTTGGTCGTGGATTATAAGTCATTGAATCAAGCATTTGCGTTGCAGTAATAACATATTTACC
>DATCKF010000055.1:0-2094 GCA_036562395.1 Bacilli bacterium | reverse complement strand
GTATAATCCCATTCAATATAAGTTCTTAAAGTAATAAAACCAAAATCATCGTTTTCAAAATATGCAACTGGTTCTTTATGATAATAAGTTGCATTATCAATTAGTTTATGATATGCTTTTTTCCCTTCATCAGATAATTGGATAGTTGGTTCTTGATATCCATAATCAATTTGGGCTTCCGGAACAAAAGTAAGATATAAACTAAAAAAGATGATTAATCCTAATGTAATAGATAATAAAGTTAAGCCTAATGCTTTTAATTTTGGTATAATCCCTTTCACATAAATTAAGATGATAAATAGTAATATTAATATACCGATAAATATAAATATATAAGGTATGACTAAATATAATAATAAACCAAAAAGATATCCAAGTTTAATTGGGAATGGAGATTTTTTAAAAAGTATCCAAGGATTTAAAGTTTCTTGGCTTTTATTTTTTAAACCTTTATTAATGAAATAAGAAGATAATAATTCACAAATGATAATTAAAAGGGCGATTCCAAGGATAATATAATACAGTTTAGATTGATCAAACTTATTCCATGATAAATATTGTAATTGTAAATAGTTACTGGAATAATAGATTTTTATATCATCAATTTTTTGATTATTCCGGTCATAGATATAAATATCGAGATATTTATTTTCAAAGGAATCACTAATATCTAGCTTAACAGGTTCAAGATCTTGATACTTTCTTCCCTCAATTTCAACAATACACTCACTATTTACTTGCAAATAATAATATACTTCATTATCATAATCTTTTTTACTCTAATCAGTTTGATATCATATTTCTTGAAAACATCTTCATTTACAAAAGCATCATATTCATCTCCAAGATTGATAACTGGTTTAGTTGGGGCAAGATAAAAATACAAGATGATTGATATAACGATAATTATACAAAGTGATAAAATAACTTTTTTTATCATTTTCTCCTCATTATAAAGCAAGATTTAAGATATTAATTATATCTTCTTTTTCTAACTTAACAAAACTTCCTAATGGACCATGTTCAGTTGCTTTTGTTGCCATTTCCTCAAATCGACTACTATCAATATTTACTTCATGTAATGTTGTTGGTAAGCCTAATTCTTGATAAAAAGAAGTCAAACGTTTAATACCTTCTAATACACATTGTTCTAAATTATTAAAATCAACATCAATATTAAAAAGACGATGAGAAAATTGCGCAAAGCGATTAATATCATGATGATATACATACTTCATCCATGCAGGAAAAACGATTGCTAGTCCTGCTCCATGCGTGATATCATAAATTCCACTTAATTCATGTTCGATGGCATGACTTGCCCAATCTTCTTCACGACCTGTTCCTAGTAATCCATTATGAGCGATTGTTGAAGCCCACATGATTTCAGCACGAGCATCATAATCACAAGGATTATCTAAAACCTTTTTAGCTTGGACCATAATTGATTTAATGGTTGCTTCACATAAACGATCAGTAAAATCAACATGTTTTTCATTTGTAAAATAGCGTTCGAAGACATGAGCAATCATATCACTTACCCCACTTGCTGTTTGATATGGAGGAAGTGTATATGTCAACTCTGGATTCATAATCGCAAACTTAGGACGAATTAATAAACTTCCAGTACTACGCTTATACCATCCATCCTCATTGGTAATGACACTGCCATTGCTTGATTCACTACCGGCAGCAGGAATTGTTAAGATAACGCCAATTGGTAATGCATCTTCAATTTTAGCTTTATGAGTATAAAAGTCCCAAACATCACCGTCATATTTACAGCCGATGGCGATGGCTTTTGCGGAATCGATGACACTTCCACCCCCAACAGCTAAAATAAAATCAATATTTTGTTCGCGACATAATTGTATGCCTTCATATACTTTAGAAAGACGGGGATTAGGTAAAACACCACCAAGTTCAATAAATTCTAATCCTTCATCTTGTAATGACTTGACAACTATATCATATAATCCAGTCTTTTTAATGCTTCCACCACCATAATGAAATAAAATTTTTTTACCATATTGTTTACAATATTTACCAACTGATTTTTCAGTTTCTTTTCCAAAAATGATGGTAGTTGAATTG
>DATCKF010000054.1:0-8525 GCA_036562395.1 Bacilli bacterium | reverse complement strand
ATTTAAGAATACGGATTTAATTTTCTCTGGAATCAATCCAGAATCACAAATTATCGAAGCGATTGAATTAAAAAATCACCCATGGTTTGTTGCATGTCAATTCCATCCGGAATTTTTATCACGTCCAACAAGACCTCATCCACTATTTATGGGATTTTTAAAAGCTTGTAAAAAAGGTGAATAATATTACAATAAAAAAGCATCTAGAACAATAATTCTTAGATGCTTTTTTATATATCATAAATAAAGAAATATTAAAAAATAATATCATCTTACTTGACATTCATTAAAATAAATGTATAATATGAATTAGCACTCATACAATAAGAGTGCTAATGGAGGTAATGATATGGAAATGCCGATTGATTATAGTAAAGATAAAGACATTTTAAAGAAATTTGGGCGCGATATTACTGAAGAAGTAAAAAGCGGAAATGTTGATCCTGTAATTGGTCGTGACGAGGAAATTAGAAAAATAATCCAAGTGTTAGCACGAAAAACCAAAAACAACGTTATATTAATTGGTGAACCTGGAGTTGGAAAAACAGCAATAATTGAAGGTTTGGCGGAAAGGATTGTTAAAGATGATGTTCCGTTAACTTTAAAAAATAAAACAATATATGAACTTGATATGGGTTCATTAGTTGCCGGAGCAAAATTCCGTGGTGAATTTGAGGAAAGATTAAAAGCAGTATTAAATAAAATTAAGGAAAGTAATGGGCAAATTATTCTTTTTATTGATGAAATTCATTTGATTGTTGGTGCTGGTCGTAGCGAAGGAGCATTAGATGCTGGGAATATGTTAAAGCCAATGTTAGCACGTGGGGAAATCCTATGTATCGGAGCAACAACATTAAATGAGTATCGTATGTATATTGAAAAAGACCGTGCATTAGAGCGACGTTTCCAAAAGGTTATTGTTAGTGAACCAACAGTTGAAGATACTATCAGTATTTTAAGAGGTTTAAAAGAACGTTATGAAGCACATCATGGTGTAAGAATTACTGATAACGCTATTGTCAGTGCTGCAACTTTATCCAATCGTTATATTACTGATCGTTTCTTGCCGGATAAAGCAATTGATTTAATTGATGAAGCATGTTCATCAATTCGTGTTGAAATTGATTCAATGCCAACTGAACTTGATGAAGTGATGCGTAAAGTCGCACAACTTGAAATTGAAAAAACTGCCTTATCAAAAGAAAAAGATCAAATTAGTAAAGAAAGATTAATTCATTTAAATGAAGAATTGGAACATTTAAAAGAAGAACAAACCACTTTAACAAAGAAATGGCAAGAAGAAAAAGAAATCATTAATAATTTAAAATCGCTGAAGAAAAAACTTGAAGAAAAGAAATTTGCTTTAGATAATGCATTAAGTAATGGTGATTATAATCTTGCTAGTGAATTAAAATATAGTACAATTCCAAATCTTGAAAAACAAATTGCAGAATATGAAAATCTCGAAAGAAAAGAATCATTATTATCGGAAGTTGTAACCGCAGAAGTTGTCTCTAAAATTGTTTCGAAAAATACGAATATCCCGGTTTCGAAAATATTAAAAGGTGATCGTGAAAAAGTATTAAGCTTAAAAGAGACACTTTCAAAACGAGTTATTGGGCAAGATGAAGCTATCACACTTGTAAGTAATGCAATCATTCGTCAACGAGCAGGAATTAAAGATGAAAATAAGCCTATTGGTTCATTTATGTTCTTAGGACCTACGGGAGTTGGAAAAACCGAGGTTGCAAGAAGTTTAGCAGATGCTTTGTTTGATAGTGAAAACCATATTATACGAATTGATATGAGCGAGTATATGGAAAGGTTCAGCGTCAGTAGATTAATTGGAGCTCCTCCTGGATATGTTGGATATGAAGAAGGGGGACAATTAACCGAGAAAGTCCGTCGAAGTCCTTATTCTATTGTATTATTTGATGAAATTGAAAAAGCGCATCCTGATGTTTTTAATTTGTTATTACAAATTCTTGATGAAGGTCGCTTGACAGATTCTCAAGGAAGATTAATTGATTTTAAAAATACAATCATCATTTTAACATCCAACCTTGGTAGTGAATATCTTCTTGAAGGTCATGGTGAAAACAAAGTTCATGAATTATTAAAAGAAAAATTCCGTCCAGAATTTTTAAATCGTATTGATGAAATTGTGATCTTTAAGCCTTTAAGCAAAGAAACACAACTTAAGATTGTAAGTAAGATGTTAAATCAAGTTCATGCACGACTTGAAAAAGAAGGGTATGATATTGAATTTAGCGATCGCTTAAAAGAATATGTCCTTGAAGAAAGTTATTCACATGAATTTGGAGCTCGACCACTTCGACGTTTTATCGAGAAAAATATTGAGACAATGCTTGCAATGTCTATCTTGCGTGGCGAATTACAATTGAATTATAAATATTTATTAACATATGAAAATAAAAATTTAAAACTTGAAAAAATCGGAATTAATTAAAATAAGTTCACCTTTTATGGTGAACTTTTTATCATTATAAAAAAATGGTGCTCCCACGAAGAATTGAACTTCGATTTCAGCATTACCATTGCTGCGGTCTGCCTTTGACCTATGAGAGCATCATTATTCATATTATACTTTAAAATTATCAAAAAATAAATAGTATTTTTAATTATTTTAATGTATAATAAATTACGGAGGAGTGATATATTGGATGATATTACAATTAGTCGTAATGCGTCATTAATACCGATTGCCAACATTGCCTCAAAATATGGAATATTAGATGAAGAATTAATCGCTTATGGGAAGTATATTGCGAAAGTAGATTTGAACATTTTTAAGCGATTAGAAAAGAATCCTAATGGGAAATTAATTTTAGTATCAGCAATCACCCCAACACCAGCAGGTGAAGGGAAATCAACAACGACAATTGGGCTTGTTGATGCATTAAATAAAATCGGTAAAAAGTGTATCGGGACATTGAGGGAACCATCTTTGGGTCCTGTTTTTGGCGTTAAAGGAGGAGCTGCTGGTGGAGGATATGCGCAAGTCAATCCAATGTGTGATTTAAATTTGCATTTCACTGGTGATTTTCATGCCATCACTTCTGCGAACAACCTCGTCAGTGCAATGATTGATAATCATTTATATCATGGGAATGAATTACAAATTGATCCAAATAAAATATTGTGGAAAAGATGCCTTGATGTCAATGATCGTGCGTTACGAAAAGTGGAAGTTGGTTTAAGTAGCAGTAAGGAAATTCCTCGATATGATTATTTTAATATTACTGCTGCTAGTGAAATTATGGCAATGTTATGTCTTGCAACATCTTTAAATGATTTAAAAAATCGTTTAGATGAAACATTAATTGCATATTCTTATGATAATAAACCAATATATATAAAAGATTTAAATATTAGTGGTGCTTTATTAGTCTTATTAAAAGATGCCTTAAAACCAAATTTGATTCAAACCTTAGAAAATAATTTAATGATTGTTCATGGTGGTCCGTTTGCTAATATTGCGCATGGTTGTAATTCAATTCTTGCAACCAAGCTTGCTTTAAAACTTGCGGATTATGTTGTTACGGAAGCTGGATTTGGTGCAGATTTAGGTGCAGAAAAATTCTTGGATATTAAATGTCAAGAAGGAAGCTTCAAGCCAGATTTAGTGGTTCTTGTTGCAACATTAAGGGCATTAAAATATCATGGTGGTGCAATTAATTATGATATGCCTGATATTGATGCTTTAAAAAAAGGTCTTGAAAACTTAGAAAAGCATCTTGAGATAATTGCAAATTATCATATACAAACAGTTGTGGCATTAAATAAATTTGTAATAGATGATGATAAAGAAATAAATTATATTAAATCATGGGCACAAGAAAAAGGTGTAATCCTTTCTTTAAGTGATGTTTATACAAATGGTGGTAATGGAGGAATAGATTTAGCTCAAGAAGTGTTAAATCATCTCGATGAAAGTAATTATAAACCACTATATGATGTCCAAGACTCATTACTTGAAAAAATTAGCAAAATTGTCTATAATATATATGGTGCAACATCGATTGAGTATGCTTCAGGCATTAAAGAAAAGTTAATTGAACTTGATAAAAATTATCGCCACTTTTATATTTGTGTTGCGAAAACACCAAATTCAATATCAGATAACCCTAAATTAATCGGACGACCAAAAGATTTTGCAATCCATATCAAAGAAATCAGAATAGCAACCGGCTGCAAGTTTATTATTTGCTTAACTGGTAATATTATGACGATGCCAGGATTACCAAAAGAACCATTGGCATTAAAGATGGGCGTCGATGAAGATTTTAATATTTATGGGTTAATGTGAGGTGGGAAAATGCTATTAGATGGAAAAATAGTTAGCAGTTTAATCCGTAATCAAATAAAAAATGAAGTTAAATCTTTAGGTAAGATTACTCTTTTAGTAATTCTTGTTGGCGATAATAGTGCAAGTAAAATTTATGTTCATTATAAACAAAAAGCATGTAAAGAGGTAGGCATCAATTGTACTTTATTACAGTTAGATAAAAATATTACAGAAGCGGAATTAATTAAGATAATTGATGAAGCAAATACAAATGAACAAGTACATGGTATCTTAGTGCAATTACCACTACCACCACATCTTGATTCACAAACGATTATTAATCATATTAATCCCTATAAAGATGTCGATGGATTAACAGTCATCAATCAGGGGAAACTATTTAATAACCTAGATTGTATAGTTCCTGCGACACCTAAAGGTGTTATTAGTTTACTTGATTATTATCATATTGATATAACTTCCAAGAAAGCAATTGTCATCGGTCGCAGTAATTTAGTTGGAAAACCACTTGCGATGTTATTATTACATAAGAATGCAACCGTCATTACTGCCCATTCGAAAACGAAAGATCTTGGAATGATAACTAAAGAATGTGATATTGTTATTAGTGCAGTTGGAAAACCATTATTTATTACGAAAGAAATGATTAAAAAAGATGCTGTTGTTGTTGATGTGGGAATATCAAGAATTAATGATAAAGTCGTTGGGGATGTTGCTTTTGAAGAAGTTAAGAACATAACTTCATTTATTACTCCTGTTCCTGGCGGTGTCGGACCAATGACAATCGCATCATTACTTGAAAATGTGATAACTTGTTATAAGAAATTGAAGGGAAGCATATGAAACTTATTGTTGGCTTAGGAAATCCAGGAAAATTATATGAAAATACACGTCATAATTTAGGCTTTATGTTTGTTGATAAGGTTGTAAAAGCATTTGCAGGAAAATTTAAACTTGATAAAGCCAAAAAAAGTGAAATCTGCGAACTTATCATTAATGACGAAAAAGTTATTTTTATTAAACCGCAAACATTTATGAATAATAGTGGAGAAGCGGTTTTAGCGGTTGCTAATTTTTATAAAATTGATTATGAAGATATTTTAGTCATATATGATGATTTAGATTTAGAAGTTGCCCAAGTTAAAATTAAACCTGCCGGATCAAGCGGAGGACATAAAGGAATGCAATCGATTATCGATCATCTTCATACGTCTGATATAAAACGAATTCGAATTGGCATCTCAAAAAACGGTAATACAATTGATCATGTATTGTCTAATTTTGCAAAAGATGAAAGAATTGTAATTGATTTAGTATTAGATAAAGCTCCGGAAATTATCGAAGATTACGTAAAGGTGAATTTTGATATCTTAATGAATAAATATAATCACAAGTAAGGATCAAGCGATGAATATAATAGATATCTTTAAAATTGAAAAGAAAGTTCAAGAATTTCAAGAAATAATTAAAAGTAAAAAATATGATTTATTAGTTTCAGATTCAACTCCGAATCATAATTATTTGCTTACATATTTAACTTATCTTGAAACTAATGATTTTATCTTTTATGTTACAAGTAATTTATATCAAGCAACAATAGCATATGAAAACCTATGTGAACTAGTTGGTTATGAAAATGTTCACTTTTACGTAACTGAAGAAATTGTGGCTGCTGAATTATTAGCAGTAAGTAGAGAATTTAAGTTTGAAAGAATTCATACAATCAATGCCATTATTAATAATGAGAAAAAAATAATCGTTACTCATATCAATGCAATAACCAGATTGTTGCAACCTTTAAACGTTATTAAGGAACATATCTTAGAGTTTAAATTAGGACAAGAAATTGATTTTGATGAGGTTGTAAAAAAATTGGTTGCAAGTGGATATAAAAGAACCCCAGTAACTACTGATATTGGGGAATTTAGTGTTCGTGGTGGGGTTATAGATATTTATCCTATCAATACTGATAATCCAATTCGAATTGATTTATTTGATAATGAAATTGAATATATAAAAACTTTTGATCCCCAATCACAAATGAGTATAAGCAAGATAAAAACTTGTAAAGTTTATCCGATTAACGAATTAGTCTATGATGATCCTGAAAAAATTATCTTGCAAATAAAGGAAAAATGTAGTAATATTAATGATATTGAAAATGATTTAGAGGATATTATAAATTATCATAATCTTGAAAGGATTCAAAAGTATATTAATTACTTTACAGATCATCCGCAAACTATCCTTGAATATGTTGATAAAAAGATTGTCATTTATGAAGAAATAAAAAGAATCGAAGAAAATTACGAGAAAACTATTTATGAATTAGATGACTTTTTAAAAACAAAATCATATCCAAAAAGTTTAAATTTAAGTTATTTTTCAGATTATTATAATATCTTTTATCATGTTGATAGAAAAATCTTTGTCACCACTTTTAAACAAACCCTCAATGTAACTTTAACACATATTCTTGATATCAATGGTTATCAGGTTATTGATTATCAAAATGATATTAAGAATTTTGTTGAAGACTTAAAAGCAAATCAAAAGAAAACATTTTTCCTCACTTTTTCTAAAATCGAAAAAAGAGGATTAGTGGAAGAAATTTTAAAAGAAAATAATATAAATGTCAATATATGTAATAATATAAAAGACACAAAAAATGCAACTGTTAACTTATTGTTAGTTGATAATGCGATCAGCTTTGGTTTTATCGGTTCTTTTGAAGTTATCAGTGAAGAAAATATTTTCAAGAAAATGCGCTTTAAGAAAACAAAATATCGAAGTGCATATCAAAATACCCTTCCAATTAATACGAAAGAAGATTTGCAACCTGGTGATTATGTCGTTCATTATGATTATGGAATCGGTCGCTATTTAGGAATTAAAACAGTTGAACTGCAAGATATCAAAAATGATTATATTATCTTGCAATATGCTAATATGGAGCTATATATTCCTGTTGAAAATATTAATCTCCTTGAAAAGTATCAGGGAACTGAAGGTAGTATTCCCAAACTGACAAGTGTTGGAACGAATGAATGGGAAAAGAAAAAGCAACGCATTAGAACGAAGCTTGAAAGTATTGCTCGAGAATTAATTGAAACCCAAGCTATCCGAGAACAAAAACAAGGATATAAATATGAAAAAGATGACGAAGTCCAAATCCAATTCGAAAATGATTTCGAGTATGTTGAAACGCCAGACCAAATTAAAACCGTCGAAGAAATTAAAAGAGATATGGAAAAAGGAGTCATTGTTGATCGGTTAGTTTGTGGTGATGTTGGATATGGTAAGACAGAAATTGCAATGCGAATTGCGATGAAAACAGTTCTAAATGGAAAACAAGTAACATATTTAGCTCCAACAACGATTCTTTCGCGACAACACTATTATACATTTAAAGAGCGGTTTGAAAAATATGGTGTAAAAATTGGATTATTAAATCGTTTGGTTCCTCTTAATGAACAAAAAGAAATTATCAAAGGATTAAAAAATGGAACTGTTGATATTGTTATTGGAACCCATCGACTCCTTAATGATGAAATCAGTTATCGTGATTTAGGATTACTCATCGTCGATGAAGAACAACGTTTTGGTGTTATTCATAAAGAAAAAATCAAAAAATATAAAAATAATGTTAATGTCTTAACATTAACAGCAACACCAATCCCAAGAACATTGCAAATGGCAATTATGGGTGTAAGACAACTTAGTCTTATTGAAACACCTCCTCAAAATCGTTATCCAGTTCAAACATATGTTTTAGAACAAAATGATACGATTATTCGGGAAGCCATTTATCGAGAAATTGCACGCGGTGGGCAAGTGTTTTATTTGCATAATCGGATATCTGATTTGGATCGTGTGTACCGACATTTACAAAGACTTATTCCAGAAGCCCGAATTCTAAAGGCTCATGGACGCATGGATAAAGAAGAACTAGAAGATGCTGTTCAAGCTTTTATTGATCATGAATATGATGTATTATTATGTACAACAATCATTGAAACAGGTATTGATATTCCTAATACTAATACTTTGATTGTTGATATGGCAGATCGTTTAGGTTTAGCCCAAATGTATCAAATTCGTGGACGGGTCGGAAGAAGTAATAAAGTCTCATATGCCTATTTTATGTATGATGAAAACAAAGTACTAACTGATGCAGGAGGGAAGAGGCTAAATG
>DATCKF010000050.1:0-6091 GCA_036562395.1 Bacilli bacterium | reverse complement strand
GTATAATTCTTCCAATCATGACTGAAGCATTTTCATATTTTTCATATGTTTCTAAAGCATATGCCAGTTTCTTTTTCAATTTCGGTGATTTATCAATATAATTACGTCCAATAATTCCAAAAGTATAACAAAAAGTTGATCCTAATATTCCTGCTACAATACTTAAAACCCAAACAAAGAAAAAGCTTGATTTAATACTAAGAGCTCCTGCGATAGGGAGTAAAACTTCACTAGGGACAGGAAAACATGCATATTCAAGAAAAATCAAAACGAGAATTGCAATAACTCCATAATTTTCAATAAATTCATATATCCATTCCATACTATATTTTATTATCGAGTTAAGCAAATATGAAAAAAAGTGCAAACGCACTTTTTATTTAAAATCTTTAATATAACAACGGCGACGACGATGTTGACGATGAGGAAAGCTCTTCCATTGTTCCGTAACAATATTTGTTTCAAGTTCTGGACCAGTTTCTGCAACCTCAACTCCATTAGCAATTGCTGCTTTTACTGCTTCGGCCATAATTACCGCATTAACTCCAAAATTTTGATATTCTGGTTTTACAGCAATAAAATACATTTCTAAGATTTTATTTGTCTTTAAAGCTTTTAATAATCTAAAGACTCCAAATGGGAATAAATGACCTTTTGATTTTTTCAATGCTTCCGCAAGTGAAGGCACCATTAATCCAAAGCCAATTACTTCTCCTTCTTTATTCGCAATGACAATGACATAATCAAGATTTACTTTACTAATATAATCATGAATACTTTTTTGTACAATCGCATCAGTTAGCGGAACAGTACCAAATAATTTTGCAAATGCTTCATTGATTACTTTAAAAGCTTCAACGGCATATGGATATAACTCCTTATTCTTCTTAAAATGAAGACGATGAAAGCCATATCTCTTTTGAACCATGCTTGAAATTCTTTCAATACGTGGATCAAGTTCTTTTGGTGGGAAAATTTGATATTCAATCCAATCAACTGCTTTCCTAAAACCAAGTCTATCCATATGGACTGGATAATAATCATAATTATATAAAGTAATCGATAAATCCTTTTCTTTAAACCCTTCAACAAGCATTCCTTGCTTATCAATGTCAGTAAAGCCAATTGGACCCATCATTGATTCCATTCCGCGTTCATCAGCCCATTCTTTGACTTTATTTATTAAAGCTTCAGATACTTCATAATCATCAATAAAATCAAAGCGTGTAAAACGCATAATTTTTTGATTAACTTTTTTATTATAAGCATGACTGATTAAACCAGCAATACGACCAACGATTTTATTATCTTTATATGCTAAAAATAATCTCGTTTCACAAAATTCATATGCTGGATTCTTTTTCGGATTAAAATTCTCCATTTCTTCTTCAAAAAGGCAAGGAACAAAGTATGGAGAATCACGATACAACTCTACTGGAAATTCAATAAATTTTTTTAAATCTTTTTTTGTGAGTACTTCTTTTATAATTACCATGTTAATCCTCCCTCATCTTTACTCAATTATAACTCTAAATGAAATAAATGTAAATAATTATTTTAAATATACTATTATGCATATTATTTGACAGATTTCAAATATTATTATATAATAAAGTCGTAAATCAATAGATTTACATAAATTAGATTTTTTTGTTCCATATGTACCCCCCCTACATTAAGAGGTTGTTATTCATTAACAACCTCTTTTTGTATTAGTTCCCGAAATTTTTCTTTAACATCGAAATTTAAAACGACATTTAAGACAATACTTGTTAACAATCTATTTAATACTTTTTCGGAGAAGGAACTTTTATCTTTATCAAGTTCAATTGATAACATTTTTAGTATTTGATTTAAAAATAATATAATAATATACACTAAAATACTATCAAAAATAAAATCTTCAAGAAGTTCTTGGGCACTCCGTAATTCTTCATTCAAAATTTTTGCAATCACTTCATGCATTAAATAATTTAAACCGAGAGCAAAAACAGCACGATTAAATCCTTGAACATCAACTAAGCCAACAAATCCTCCAGCGATGATTGCACCGATATAATCACTAGATACAAGATTTAGTCTACTATTATCATTTTTTATGACCTTTGTTATTTCTTCAGCAATATATCCACCAAAGAAATTACTGACGGTACCAACAGAAAATGATTCTAACTTCTTATCGATGTCAATCACCACCTATAATATTTTATTCTTGAAAAAATTATTGGCAACATTTTAAAATTTACTTGCATACTTAAACTTTTTAGAATATAATAAAATAAACCGAAGAAAGGGAAGTAAAACTAAAGTAGTCCTCATAGAGAGTTTGGTAATGGTGGAAGCCAAATAGAAAACACTTTAGAATAATGGTCCCTTGAGGGCAGAGTGAATTATAGTAGCTTATGACGTCAGCTCACGTTACAGAGCATAAATGTGTTAGCATTTAGTAAAGTGGTTATCTATCGATAACAATAAAGGTGGTACCGCAGGTAAATTATACTTGTCCTTTTGTATAAAGGGCAAGTTTTTTATTATCATAAATACTAACCATTAATAAAAAAACGGAAGGTGTTTTATGGATTTTAAAGATTACTTACAAAAATATCCTAATCAGGATGGTTATTATGGAAACTATGGAGGAATGTTTATTCCTGATGAATTAAAAGAAGCTTTTTCAGAGATTAATGAAGCTTATGTGAGGATTTGTAAAAGTGAGGAGTTTATTCAAGAATTAAAAAAAATTAGAAAAGAATTTCAAGGTCGACCTACACCGGTCTATCATTGCAAGAAAATATCTAATTTAGTCGGTAATTTACAAATTTATTTAAAACGTGAAGATTTAAATCATACGGGAGCTCATAAATTAAATCACTGTATGGGTGAAGGATTATTAGCAAAGTATATGGGAAAGAAAAAGATGATTGCGGAGACGGGGGCAGGACAACATGGAGTGGCATTAGCTACTGCTGCTGCTTACTTTGGCCTTGAATGTGAAATCCATATGGGTGAAGTTGATATCAAAAAACAAGCACCGAATGTTGCAAGGATGAAATTATTAGGAGCGAAAATTGTTCCAGTTACCTTTGGAGCCAAAACATTAAAAGAAGCGGTTGATTCTGCCTTTCAAAGTTATTTAAAAAATTATCGTGAAGCAATATATTGTATAGGTTCAGCTGTAGGCCCTCATCCATTTCCAATGATTGTCCGTGATTTTCAATTAGTTGTTGGGGAAGAAGCAAGAGCTCAATTTCTGGAACAGACCGGAAAGCTCCCTGATGTTGTTACAGCTTGTGTCGGTGGTGGTAGCAATAGTATTGGAATGTTTGTTCCCTTTTTAAATGATCCAGTAAAGATTGTTGGCGTTGAACCATTAGGTCGTGGTAAAGAAAAAGGTGAACATGCAGCAACAATATCTCTTGGCAGTCCTGGTATCATTCATGGGTTTAAATCATATGTCTTAAATGATGAAAAAGGAAATCCTGATCCTGTATATTCTATTGCTAGTGGTCTTGATTATCCTGGAGTTGGACCTGAACATGCATTTTTACATGATATAGGACGCATTGATTATGAAGCAGTTACCGATAAAGAAGCACTTGAAGCCTTTTATATGTTATCAAGACTTGAAGGCATCATTCCTGCTCTTGAAAGTGCTCATGCCTTAGCATATGCAATAAAACTAGCAAGAAGTAATACAAATTATCAAACCATTCTAGTCAATTTATCAGGTCGAGGGGACAAAGATGTTGATTATGTTCTTGAAAATTATGGACTGGATTATCGACTTTAAAATAAAAAACTGTTGACATAAGTCAACAGTTTTCATTTTAATAAGCTTCTTCGTGTAATTGGAAATAAGCTTGTGGATGAAGACATACAGGACAAACTTTAGGTGCTTCATTGCCATAATGAACATGACCACAATTACGGCAAATCCACATTCTTTCGTTTTCACGTTTGAACACTTTACCTTGTTCAACATTTTCAAGTAAAGCACGATATCTTTCTTCATGACGTTTTTCTATAGCAGCGACACCACGAAAAGCTTCCGCAATTTTCGTAAATCCTTCTTCATCTGCTACTTCCGCAAATTCTTTATACATTTGCGTCCATTCATAGCGTTCACCTTCAGCAGCACTTACTAAATTTTCAGGGGTTTTCCCTAATAAACCAAGAGCCTTAAACCATAATTTTGCATGCTCTCTTTCGTTTGCTGCTGTTTCTTCAAATATAGCTGCAATTTGTTCATATCCTTCTTTACGAGCAACACTTGCAAAGTAAGTATACTTATTGCGAGCTTCTGATTCACCAGCAAAAGCAGTTCTTAAGTTTTGTTCTGTTCTTGAACCTTTTAAATCCAAAATAACACCTCCATAAAATTCTTTATTATTATATCAAATATATCTAAAACTTCAAGCGATTTACTTCTTAAAATTTTCTAATGTAAGAGTAATTAAATTATTTTCATATAAGAACTTAGCAATGCTAAAATGATCAGTTTCTAACTTCATATCTTTAGCTAAGAAATTTTGTAAACTTTCTCCAATAAATGGAGCATTTACCAGCCACTTAAACAAAAGAAAAATTAAACTGATAATAATTAATGCTTTCGCAAGTCCCCATATTGCCCCTAAAAGACTATCAAAAAAGCCAATTCCAACCTTCTCCATTGATTTACTGACAATTTTTCCAATGATCCGGACAATTATAAATGTTATGATAAATAAACAAGCGAAAACAATGGCCGAGGAATATATTTCCCCTTGCTTTTCTTCTTCTATCACTATTTTTACAACCTCATTTGTAAAGAGGAGGGGAACAACAAAAGCGATAATCCAAGAAGCGATCGATGTAACTTGTTTGATAAATCCTTTTGTAAGTCCCAAAAAAACAAATAAAACGATAATAGAAATTACAGAAATATCTAAGATACCCATATTTATCCTTTCTTTAGTAACAATTTTATCATCAACTTATATAAAATATTTGTATTTTGATGACGATTTTTAATTAAAATAACTAATAATATTATTCCTAAAGCAAACAATAACACTCCTAATGTTTTCACAGCAATATCTAAAACACTATCAAAGCTTAATAATAGTATTAGACCGATGATATATTTATATATATCTTTGATAAATTGTTTAAACTTATCCTCAACAAACAACATCTTTATCAATGGTATTATAATAAATAATGCTCCGAGAATCGTTCGCATTAAAGCACTAGGAAAGATAAAGGTGATTGTTGAAAAGAGGATAAGAAAGATACTTTGAATAATTAATATTTTCTTATCATTACCACGATATTGTCTTGCTGAAATTAAAAAACTAATCCCCATAATAATCATAAACGAAGCAATAATATACATAATTATTGTTATGACTTTTTTCGCTTCAATAATTAAAAGAAGTGAAGAAAATAAAAACAATAAAAAAATTATAATTATCGCTAATATATTTTTTCTCCAATACATAGTTTGTCTCCTCATTATTATTTTATCATATTTTATAAATTATCTCCATCATTTTCCTTAAAAAATCATATCTTTTCATTTTTAAGTTAATTTTAAGTTTCCTAAACTATAATGCTATTGTACTTAAGGAAGTACGTTTTCCCTCAATCTTTATAAAAAGAGCACAATCAAGCGATTGTGTTCTTTTTATTTATTTTATTTTGAACATAACTAATTAATGCTTCCTTATTATTTGGCAATTTTTCTTCGATGATTAAGATTAATAATTCTTTTAAAAATATGGATATCTGCTCATTTTTTGGAACACCAATAGCGACCAAATCGCTCCCTTTTATCGCCAAATCTTTAAGAGAATATACTTCATTGGTTATTTCTTTTAAAATATTATCAATCTTGATTTTCTTCCCTTGGGCTTTTTGAAAGATAATAATTCTTTTTAAATCTTCGAGATCAAGATTCATGAGAATTTTTTTTATCTCTTTTTTATCTGGAAGAATATTGAGATTAGCATTATTGATGATATTTACAACACTTTCTTGAATTTTCTTCGGATACTTTAATCTTTTCAATATTTCACTTGGATTTTCTAACAAATAAAGAATACCTGCTAAA
>DATCKF010000048.1:0-7945 GCA_036562395.1 Bacilli bacterium | reverse complement strand
TCATTAAAAAAACGACTATGTCTATTAAAGATATAGTCGTTTTCAATTTATTAGATTTAAAAAAGACAAACAAATGTTTGTCTAGAATAAGGGGTAGCATAGGCAATTTTAAATTTACAATTTGTTTGAGGGAAATAATTGTTTTTATTATTAATAATGAATATCTTAATTATGCTACCTTTGATATTATACTTAATATGTCGAAAAATGTCAATAATTATCGACAATTACCAAAAATATACATGATAAAATACTACGATAAATGTCTTTGCCTATTCCATTTTTGTAATCCTTAATATAATAATATTGACTACTGCAAAGGGGGAGTTTTTTTTGGAAATTCTAGTATTTGAAGATGTATATAAGCACTTTTGTACTAAGGATACAAAAATTGATGTACTAAATAATATATCATTTTCGGTCAATGAAGGTGAAATTGTCGCGATCACCGGTCCTAGTGGTTCAGGGAAATCCACAATACTTAATATTATATCCCACTTGACAGAACCTTCAAAAGGTAAAGTTATTGTTAATGGTAATATCGGTTACATGTTTCAACGTGATCATTTGTTTGAATGGAAAACAATTTATAATAATGTTTTACTAGGACTAGAAATTCAAAAAAATAAAACCGAAGAAAAAATTAAATCTGTTGAAAGAATGTTAAAAACATATGAACTATGGGACTTTCGGAATGCATATCCAAGCGAATTAAGTGGAGGTATGAGGCAACGTGTAGCTTTAATAAGAACCTTAGCGGTAAATCCAGATATTCTATTATTAGATGAGCCATTTTCATCCCTAGATTATCAAACGAAATTGATTGTTTCTGAAGATATTTATAAAATCATTAAAAATGAGAAAAAGACAACAATCTTAGTTTCTCATGATATTAGTGAAGCAATATCACTTTCTAATCGCATCATCGTTTTATCAAAACGTCCTGCAGTTATCAAAAATATTTTTGACATAGAATTTGATAATTTATCGCCAATTAAAAAGCGACAAGATAAAAGATTTCAGATTTATTTTGAAAAGATATGGGGGGCATTAAACGATGGAAGTTAATTGCAAGATTTTGCGAAAACAATATTTAATGAAAAGGGCTTTGTTAATCTTATATCAAACACTTTTATTAGCATTCATTTTAGTATCTTGGGAATTACTCGCACATTTTAAAATCATTGATGATTTTATCTTTAGTCGCCCTAGTGCTATTGTAAAGTTATTAATAACATACCTTGAAAAAAATGAACTATTTAAACATGTATGGATTTCGGTTGTTGAAACGATATTAGGAATTATTATTGGTAGTGTTGGTGGAATCTTAATTGCTGCAATTTTATGGTATTCAGAAATGCTAACGAAAATTTTAAAGCCATTTTTAAATGTCTTAAATGCATTGCCAAAAACCGCACTTGCTCCAATTATGATTATCTGGGCAGGAACAGATGTAAAAGGGATTGTTGTCGTTGCAATATCAATACTCTTAATTATTACAATACTTTCGACATATAATCATTTCATCAATGTCGATGAAGAAAAAATAAAGATGATGAAGAGCTTTGGAGCGACAAAATTACAAATCTTTACTAAACTAATCTTTCCTAGTAATCTTGGAAATATTGCATCCGTCGTCAAGATTAACATTGGGATGAGTTGGATTGGCGTTATTGTTGGTGAATTCTTAGTATCACGTGCGGGAATAGGTTATTTGATAATGTATGGTGGGCAAGTGTTTAAACTTGATCTAGTGATGATGGGTGTTATCGTCTTAGCGATATGTGCATTTGGAATGTACATCATTGTTGATAAATTAGAAAAATGGATTATGAAAAAGCGAGGTGAAAAATAGTGAAAAAGTTGAGTTTATTAGTAATATTACTAATATTGCTTCCAGTTATGAGTGCTTGTCGTCGTGATCGTTATAAGATTACAATAAGTGAAGTTGCTCATTCCGTGTTCTATGCTCCACAATATGTTGCTTTAAGCCAAGGATTCTTTGAAGAAGAAGGATTAGAGGTTACAATTATCAACTCAAATGGAGCTGATAAAGTAATGGCAGCATTATTGAGTCGTGATGTGCAAATCGGTTTAGCAGGTGCTGAAGCGACCATTTATGTGTATGCCGAAGGGCAAGAAAATTATGCAATTAACTTTGCGCAATTAACCCAAAAAGATGGTAGCTTCTTAGTTGGTCGCGAACCAATTGAAGATTTTGATTTCTCAATGTTAAGTGGAACTGAAATCCTTGGTGGACGTCTTGGAGGAATGCCAGAAATGGTATTAGAGTATGCACTAAAATTAAATGGTCTTGATGTTGGTCGTGATGATCCAACAAAAGAAGTAAATGTTCGTACTGATGTCCAATTTGGAGCATTAGCAGGAGCATTCACGAGTGGGCAAGGAGATTATGTATCTTTATTCGAACCTACAGGAACATTACTTGAAAAAGAAGGTAAAGGATATGTGGTTGCAAGTTTAGGTACAGAGACGGGAATTATCCCTTATACAAATTACTTCACAACTAAGAGTTATCTAGAGAAAAATGAAGATATTATTCAAAAGTTTACAAATGCTATTTATAAAGGAGCAAAATGGGTACATAGTCATACTGCAAGAGAGATTGCGGAAGCATGCAGTTCACAATTCCCAGACTTATCAATTGATGAATTAACGATAGTAATGCAACGATATGTTGATATTGATGCATGGGCACATACTCCAGTAATGCAAGAAGAAACATATAATCGTTTCTTAGATATTATGGAAGAAGCAGATATGTTACCTTCACGCGTTCCATATAACAAGATTGTCACAACGAAGTTTGCAAACGAAGCAGTTAAGAATATAGGGTAAGTAAAAAAGCTATTTATGGGGACATAGATAGCTTTTTTTGTTTTACTTATTTAAATAATAAATTACCGCATCTCTTAAGAATTTAGTTGCACCGACAGCAATTTTATCATAATATGCTGTAAATCTTTCATCTTCAACATACATCTTAACTAACTCTTCATGAGCCTCTTTTTGATAATTATCCCAATAGAATGATAACCATTCTTGATGCAATTTCGCAACTTTTTGGGCTAGAGGATGAGTTGGGTCATTTGTTGCAAGAGCTTCTTTTAAAGTTGCATATAGTTCTTGTTCAATAGATTGAACTTTTTGATATTCTTCCTCTGTCATATTTAAAAACCTTTGATTAGATTTTTCAACTGCTTCTTCACCATATTTTTCACGAATTTCTTTGCCATATTTTTGTTCGTTTTCATTTAGTAAAGATTGCTTGAAGCCAGCAAATTTTTCTGTGTCTTTCATTTTTTCACCTCCCTTTTTTTCTCTTATGGTCTTTTCAATCGTATTAATTAAGGTGTTGATTCTTGTTTGTTCGGTTTTTAAAGTTTCTAAATGTGATTCTAAAGCTTTAAGAATATTAAAATCTTTTCCGTATATGATTGCTTTGATATCATTTAATTTTAGACCTAATTCTCGATAAAATAAGATTTGTTGGAGAAGATCGACTTCTTTTTTTCCATACATTCGATAACCTGAGGAATTATATTTTAATGGTTTTAAGAGTCTAATTTCATCATAATAACGTAAAGTTCGTGTACTAATATTGGCAATCTTCGCAAACTCATTTATCGTGTATTCCATCTTCATCACCTCACGATTATATTATACACATTGACGTAACGTCAATGTCAAGAAATTTTTAAATTTCTTTTTCTTGGGGTTTATTAGTTGTCCATAAAATTACACATTGACATCATAAAAAACGATTGTAGAGGCATTTTAAATGATATTTTTGAAAATTAAAAACAACTAATTGATAAATAAATCAAGTTGTGTTAACATAACATTAGTAGTGAGGTGGAAGATGAAAAAATATGTTTTAGCAATCGATCAAGGGACAACTAGTTCGAGAGCAATCATTTTTGATGAGAATGGGAAGAATATTGCTTCCAGTCAAATGGAACTTAGTTTAATAACTCCAAATAATGGTTGGGTTGAACAAAATCCCGAAGAGATTTGGGAGACGGTTTATGCAGTTGTAAAAAAGGTTATTAATAGCAGTAAAATCGATCCGAAATTAATTGCGGGGATTGGGATAACTAATCAGCGGGAAACAACAATTTTATGGGATAAAAATACTGGTAAACCAGTTTATAATGCGATTGTTTGGCAGTCACGACAATCATCAATTATTTGTGATGATTTAATTAAGAAAGGATATAAAGATCTAATTAAAGATAAAACTGGCTTATTAATCAACCCTTACTTTTCCGCAAGCAAAATCATGTGGATATTCGAGAATGTAAAGGGGGTATATGAAAAAGCATTAAAAGGGGATATTCTATTTGGTACGGTTGATTCATATTTAGTATGGAAGTTAACTAATGGAAAAGTTCATGTTACGGATTTATCGAATGCTTCAAGAACAATGCTTTTAAATATTAATACCTTAGCTTGGGATGAGGAATTATTAGATTTATTTAACATTCCTAAAGCCATTTTACCTCAAGTTTTACCTTCAAGTATGATTTATGGCACAAGTGAAAATCTTTTATCGATTAATGAAAATATGAATTTACCGATTGCATCAATCATTGGTGATCAACAAGCATCATTATTTGGTCAATGTTGTTTTGAAGCTGGCGATATTAAAAATACCTATGGTACTGGTTGCTTTATGTTAATGAATACAAAAGAAAAAATTGTGAAGTCTGATTGTGGCCTTTTAACAACCATTGCCTGGGGTTATAATGGTAAGGTTGAATATGCTTTGGAAGGATCAGTGTTTGTTGCTGGTGCAGCTGTTCAATGGTTGCGTGACAGTTTAAAAATGATTGCAAAGAGTAGGGATGTTGAAGAGTATTCAGCAATCACTCCAAGTAGTGAAGGTGTATATGTTGTTCCTGCTTTTGTCGGTCTGGGAACACCTTATTGGGATAATGATGCTAGGGGTGCCGTATTTGGCTTAACACGGGGAATGAAAAAAGAACATTTCATTAATGCAACTGTCCAATCAATAGCTTATCAAGCAAAAGATGTCATGGAAGCAATGAAAGATGATTCAAAATTAGAAATTAATAGTTTAGCAGTTGATGGTGGGGCTTGTTGCAATAATTATTTAATGCAATTTCAAGCTGATATTTTAAATTGTAAGATTGTCCGCTCCGAATGTTTGGAAACAACAGCCTTAGGGGCTGCATATTTAGCTGGTCTTGCAACTAATCTTTGGCAAGATGAAGAAGAAATTAAAAAACTTCATGGAATCGATAAAATATTTATCAGTAATATGGATGAAGATACGCGAAATAAACTATATCATGGATGGAAGCAAGCAGTCGCCGCAACAAGAATATTTAAGTTGTAGGTCTCTATGTTTGATATCATCATTATCGGTGCTGGCGTTATCGGTTCAGCAATTGCAAGGATTTTATCTAAGTATCAGTTGAATATTTTGGTTCTTGAAAAAGAAAATGATGTTGGTGATGGTGCAAGTGGTGCCAATAGTGGCATCATTCATTCGGGATATGATCCTCTTCCGGGAACGAAAAAAGCTTATCTTAATGTTCTGGGAAATAAGTTATATTCAAAGATTTGTGAAGAGTTGAATGTGAAAATGAGAACGATTGGTTCCCTTACTATTGCAACAACCAAAGAAGAAGTTGAAGTAATACACTCATTAGCACGAAGAGCAGATGATAACAGCGTAAAAGTAAAAATCTTAAATCGCGATACGATATTAAAATTAGAACCGAATATAACTGAAAAAGTGCTATGTGCATTATATGCTCCAAGTTGTGGGATTGTTGATCCTTTTAATCTCACAATTGCCTTAATGGAAAATGCGATTATGAATGGTGTAAAGTTATTATTAAATCAAGAAGTAATCGATATTATAAAAAAAGAAGATTATTTTATTGTAAAAACTAAAAGTGAAATATATCGAAGTAAAATAATCATTAATGCTAGTGGTGTTAATTGTGATGATTTAAATAATAAAATCAATCATCAAAAGTTTACATTGACACCTAGGCGAGGAGAATATTTAGTCTTAGATCATTTTGATAATCATTTTATCAACCATGTTCTTTTTAGTATTCCTACTGCCAAGGGGAAAGGGGTTTTAATTACTCCAACAACGAGCAATAATTATTTAATTGGCCCATCAAGCGAAGATATTGATGATAAAGAAAGTAAAGAAACAAGTAATGAAGTAATTCAAGAAGTAATAAATAAAGCTATGAAACTACTACGATATTTTCCCAAACAAGAAGTGATTAGAACATTTTCAGGAATTAGAGCTATTAGTAGTAATGATGATTTTATTATTGAAGAAACTTCTCCTAATTTTATAAATGTTGCGGGAATATCATCTCCTGGTCTTGCTGCAGCTCCAGCAATTGCCCAAACTGTTGAAAAGTTATTAATAAGTAAAGAAAAGTTTATTGAAAAAGATTATTATAATCCATATCGAAACAAACAAATTATGATAAATGAATTATCAATTAATGAAAAGAATCAATTGTTTTTAAAAAATCATTTATATGGGAAAATAATTTGTCGCTGCGAAAAGGTAACAGAAGGAGAGATTCGTGATTGTTTGCATTCAATAATTCCGCCAACAACGCTGAAGGGTGTGAAAAAAAGAATTAGACCAGGAGCTGGAAGATGTTTAGGAACGTTTTGTGAGAAAGAAGTAATGAGAATTATCGCTGATTATTATCAAATAAAACCACATGAAGTTAATTATCATCAAAATGGTTCATATATAATTCTAGGTGAAGATCATGATATATGATGCAATCATTATTGGCGGAGGATCAGCAGGACTTGCATGTGCTATTAAATTATCGCAAAAAAATATTAATTCAATATGCCTTATCGATGAAAATGAATATCTTGGGGGAATATTATTACAATGCATTCATGATGGCTTTGGTCTTGAACGGTTTAAAGAAGAATTAACAGGACCGGAGTATGCAGAAAGATTAATTGAAGATTTAAATTCGAACATCACAATAAAGAATGAAACGACAGTATTAAAAATAACTCAAGATAAAAAAGTTTTTTATGTCAATCCAAAAGAAGGTTATCAAGTTATTGCTGGGAGAACGATTATTGTTGCGGTTGGATGTCTTGAACGAACATGGGGCCAAATTCAAATCCCTGGTGATCGTCCTAGTGGAATCTTAACTGCTGGTTTAGCTCAAAGATACCTTAATATTGAAGGTTATCATATTGGGAAAAGAGTTTTTATTTTAGGTAGTGGAGATATAGGCTTAATAATGGCCAGAAGATTAACATTAAGTGGAGCAACAGTGTTAGGGGTTGCGGAAATTGCCCCATATTCAAATGGTTTAAAAAGAAATATCGTCCAATGTTTAGAAGACTTTAATATTCCATTACATTTATCGCATACTGTTACGAAAGTCAAAGGAAAAAAACGACTTGAAAAAATTATCCTCTCAAAAGTTGATGTATCATATAATCCAATTCCCGGAACTGAAAATGAAATTGATTGTGATACTTTATTGCTTTCAGTTGGTTTAATACCAGATACTCGAATATTAAAATCAATCAGTATTAAAATTGATCCGAAATCAAAAGGTCCTATCGTCAATCAACGATTAGAAACAAATGTTCCAGGAATATTTGTGTGCGGAAATGGATTACATGTCCATGATTTAGCTGATAAAGCTAGTTATGAAGGCGAAATTGCTGCCAATTCCGCCTATCATTATTTAATGAATCCATCATTAGAAAACCAAAATATCAATGTAATTACCGATAATGATATAAGTTACATCGTACCTCAAGTTATTTCATTACAATACGATGATGATTTTCATATCTTTTTTCGTACCAAAAGACCGATAACAAACGGCATCCTAAATATTAAACAAAAGCATACAATTCTTAAAAGTATCAA
>DATCKF010000047.1:0-10458 GCA_036562395.1 Bacilli bacterium | reverse complement strand
GTTTGATTGTGAAATTCTTTATACTTATTTCCATATTGATTATGATATCCACAATTTGCAACCGATAACATATGATAAATATAATTGGCATTTTTACTAAGCAATGCTTGAATTTTACTCATAATTCACCTATTCTTTTCTTGCTGTTATTACTAAAGCAAAACTTTCTCTAATATTAAAAGGAGTTTTTGTAAAGCCATTATAAGCATTAATATCCATAAAACCATTATTCTTTAAGATATTGCATAAATCATAGTATCTAATTGGATATAGTTTTGTCATACTAGCATAACTATTATCTTTAACAACTAAAGTCGTATTAAAATTAAGATAATCTTTATTAAACTCATAATTGCGGATAAATGTTAACTTATCATTCTTAATAAGTGGTAAAGTAGTTATCTTTTCATTTAAGATTCGATCATAATTTAAGATTTGGATAACCAATACCCCTTTGTGGTTCAGGGATTTTTCAAAATTGGTGATGGCTTTATTGATATCTTGAATATGAACAAGCGTATTGCCAATACAATAAATCCCATCATACTTTTCATCTTTTAAATCCATCATATCTAATACTTTAAATTGTAAATCAGGGTATTTATTTTTTGCTATTTTAATCATTTCTTGATCCGAATCAATTCCTAAAACATTAAACCCTTCATCACTTAATGCTTTTACATATGCTCCCGTTGCACATCCAATATCAAGGATGTTATTTTTATCATTAAATACTTCTTTTAAAAAGGAAGCTTTTTTATGATCAAAAGGAAACACCTCATCATAATAATAGGAAAGATTACTATAAAAATCCATCTCTTAACTCCTTTAAATTGTTATTTTTATCTTATCACAATTAAATGATTATTGCAAACACGTTTTCATTTATGAAAATGTTTTCTGAAAAAGTATACATCACAATTATTTTCATTAATAAAGTATAATATATATATAAAATGAGATTATTAATTGAAAGGATATAGATATATGAATGCATGGAGAAATTTCAAAGGAGAAAGATGGAAAGAAGTCATTGATGTTCGTGACTTTATCCAACAAAATTATACACCATATTACGGTGATGGTTCATTTTTAGAAGGTATTACAGAACGTACTAAAGTATTACTTGATAAGTTTAATGAACTATTAAAAATTGAAGCAGAGAAAGAAGTAATTGATATGGAAACAGAAGTCGTTTCCCAAATCAATGCTTATGATGCTGCTTATTTAGATAAAGAACATGAAGTAATTGTTGGTTTGCAAACTGATAAACCATTAAAAAGGGCATTTCATCCTTTTGGGGGCATCAAAGTTGCTACAAAAGCATTAGAAGCTTATGGATATAAAGTAAATCCAGAACTTGAAGAAATCTTTACAAAATATCGTAAGACCCATAATCAAGGTGTCTTTGATGTTTATACAGATGAAATGCGTGCTGCTCGTAAAACCGCAATCATCACTGGTCTTCCTGATGGTTATGGAAGAGGACGTATCATAGGTGATTATCGACGTGTTGCCTTATATGGAATTGATTTCCTAATTGAAAAGAAAAAAGAAGAAAAAGCGGAATTCGATCTTCCAATGACTGAAGAAAAAATTCGTGCTCGCGAAGAAATTCAAGAACAAATTAATGCTTTAAATGAATTAAAAGAATTAGGTTTAAAATATGGCTTTGATTTAAGTCGACCTGCGGAAAATGCAAAAGAGGCAATACAATGGTTATATTTTGCTTATCTTGGTTCAGTAAAAGAACAAAATGGCGCCGCTATGAGTTTTGGGCGTGATACGAACTTTGTTGATGTATATATTGAAAGAGATTTACAAGAAGGAACATTAACAGAACTTGAAGCTCAAGAGTTAATCGATCAATTAGTCTTAAAACTACGAATGATTCGTTTTGCTCGTACTCCAGAATATAATGAATTATTTACTGGTGATCCTAATTGGGTTACAGAATCAATCGGTGGCATTGGTCTTGATGGCAGACCTCTAATTACTAAAAACTCATTTAGAATGTTAAATACATTATATAATTTAGGTCCATCAGCAGAACCAAATATGACCATTCTATGGAGTGAAAAATTACCTGAAAACTTTAAACGTTTTGCTGCCAAAGTAAGTATTGATACAAGTTCAATCCAATATGAAAATGATGATTTAATGCGTAAACAATGTGGAGATGACTATGCGATCAGTTGCTGCGTATCACCAATGGCCGTTGGTAAAGAAATGCAATTCTTTGGAGCTCGTGCTAATCTTGCGAAAGCATTACTTTATGCTTTAAATGATGGTCGTGATGAAATCAAAGGTACACAACTTATTAAAAATATTGGACAATTAAGTAGTGATGTATTAGATTATAATGAAGTTATCGAAAAATTTGATAAGGTTCTTGATTGGCTTGCAAATTTATATGTTAATACATTAAATGTCATTCATTATATGCATGATAAATATGCTTATGAAAGATTGCAAATGGCCCTTCATGATTATAATATTAAACGTAACTTTGCAACCGGAATTGCTGGATTATCAGTTGTTGCCGATTCCTTATCAGCAATTAAATATGCTAAGGTTAGAGCAATCCGTAATGCAGATGGCTTAACTGAAGATTTTGTTGTTGAAGGGGAATATCCTCAATACGGAAACAATGATGATCGAGTTGATAACATTGCTGCGACAATTGTTTCAAAATTCAAAGAAAAGATTTGCCAATATCCAACATATCGTAATGCAACTCATTCCTTATCCGTTTTAACAATCACCTCAAACGTTGTTTATGGTAAGAAAACAGGAACAACACCTGATGGTCGTAAAAAAGGTGAACCTTTTGCACCAGGAGCAAACCCAATGCATGGGCGTGATAAAAAAGGTGCACTTGCGTCATTATTAAGTGTAGCAAAGATTAATTTTGAAGATGCTAACGATGGAATCAGTAATACATTCTCAATAACACCAAATGCACTAGGAAATAAACTTGGATCATTTGATAATGATGATACAGAAACAAAAGTAAACAACTTAATTAATATACTTGATGGATACTTTAATAATGCTGGTCAACACTTAAATGTTAACGTGATTAACCGTGATATGTTAATTGACGCTATGGAAAATAAAGAAAAATATCCTAACCTCACTATTCGTGTATCAGGATATGCTGTTAACTTCCATAAGCTTACACGTGAACAACAATTAGAAGTTATTCATCGTACCTTCCATGAGGCTCTATGATTGGTAATTATCATTCAATAGAAACTTTTAGTAGTGTTGATGGACCAGGCATTAGATACGTCTTATTCTTACAAGGATGTAACTTACGTTGCTCATATTGCCATAATCCTGATATGTTAGCACTCAAAACGAATAAAACGATAACCGTTGATGAAGTCGTCAAGGACTATCAAAAATATCATCACTTTTATAAACAAGGTGGTATTACCGTAAGTGGTGGTGAACCACTATTACAAATTGATTTCTTAATATCTTTATTTCGAGAATTCAAGAAATTAAATGTACATACATGCATTGAAACTCAAGGTACTCTATTTACTGATAATCCAAAATATTATGAATTAGTAAAAGTTACTGACTTATTCATTGTTAATATAAAAGGTGTTGATAATGATTATGCAAAAGCAATTAGTAATCAAGGAATCGATAAAACATTAGCTTTCTTAGATTTTCTAAAGAAGCAACATGCAAATTGTATGCTAACTTATGTATTACTTCCGACATTAAATGATAATGAAGAATGTGCACAAAAATTAGCATCGATTATTAAAACTTACCAACCGCAAAGTTTTCAAATCCTCCCCTACCACAAACTTGGAATCAGTAAATGGAATAAATTAAATATTCCTTATGAATTACAAATTGCTTCAGCAACCAATGAAGATGTCAATAACTTTTTAAAACTAATTCAATCATACTTGTCAATAAAAGTAGCATAAAAAATAAGCATCACTCGTTGATGCTTATTTTATTTATTAAATCTTTCAAAAAACTCGATTAATTTATCAGCATTATCAATTTCTCTTATAATATTTTCTATATCAATAAGATCGTAAATTCTCCTACTTCACCTTCAACAATTATTAAATTTTGTGGCATTTTAATCAATATCAAACAATCCTGATAAATACATTTTCTCAATGTTGTTTGCTTCTCTGATGTTTTCGTATATATCAAATAATTTATGATAATGTGAACTATTGTCTTTTCAATTTGCGAAAAAGATTTGATCAGGACGTAGTTCTTGTAAGAAATTGGTGTTGTACGAGGAGAATATTACTTGTATTTTTCTATTAATAATGCAATTGGACTTACAATAGTATCCATATATATCATATCATTTTTATATGTATATCGATTTTTCCTAAAATCTAAAGTTGCATTTCTAATTGAATTTACATTTGAAATTGTAACTTTTGTTAACATTTTATCACCTTTTACGGATAATTTTATATGTAAATGTGAGAAAACCATAGCTTATTAATTTTATAGTGTTAATGTACTACCAGTTGATAATACAAAACACAAGTCTTTCATTATGGACTTGTGTAAGAAAATTATGATTTAATGATTATAATTGCAATTAATCCAAATAGCAAGCTAAGAAAAGTTCCAACTAAATACCTCTCAGCAAAACTTTTATCTTCAAGTTGTTTAAAGCGAGCTAAAGATTTAGCAGTGAAAACTAAAGCAATGGAAGTGTATAAGTTCATCATTCCTAAGATGACGATTATTACTCTTTCTAACTTTCCAATTAATGAGCCAACTCTATCATTGTCAACACAAATATCACTTGATGTATTTTGATCAACAGCAAATAATATATGCTTAACTGTAACTGAAGCAGGAGCAAGAACTAAAGCAAATCCTAATATAATCTTGACATATTTATGCAAATGATATAAACGTACTCCTATTTGATTTAAATCAATTAATACTTTAGAGTTAATAATCAGCATTATGATATGAAGTAGTTGATCTCCAAAAAAAGCAATTAGTTGAAAAGTTGCATTTTTATTCTTACTAATTATGATTCTTAAGTAATCAATTAGTAAATGTATAAAAAATGTTAATACAAATAAAACAATAAATTTTAAAATGCCAGTATATAAAAGAAAGACAAGACTAAGGCATATAGTATAGATTAATGAATGAAGTAATTGATATTTAAAACTTTCTTTCTTCTTCACAGCTAAAGCCATAGGCTGTAAACTAAAATCCCCGATACAATGGGCAATTAATAAAAGAAATATCTTCATTTCTCCTCCTATAATTCATTGGCTTTATTTAAACGTTTATACACACCATCAAGTGCTAATAACTCTTCATGTGTCCCCTTTTCAACAATCCTTCCATCCTTAAAGACATAAATGACATCTGCTTTTTGGATTGTTGAGAGGCGATGGGCAATTGCGATAATTGTTCTTTTTCCGACTAAATCATTGATGGCTTGTTGAATTTGGTATTCAGTTTCACTATCTACTGATGAAGTTGCTTCATCAAGAATAATGATTGGCGCATTACGAATAATTGCACGAGCTATAGCAACACGTTGTTTCTGTCCTCCTGATAAACGTAACCCTCTTTCACCAACTTGTGTTTCATATTGATTTGGCATTTCCATGATACTATCGTGGATACGGGCTGCTTTGGCAGCACTGATTATTTCTTCCATTGTACAATTAGGATTAGCATAAGCAATGTTTTCCGCAATCGTTCCATTAAATAAAAATGTATCTTGAAGAACGGAAGCAATATTATGGCGAAGACTTTTAATAGTTACATCTTTAATATTATGATTATCAATATAAATATTACCACTATCAGCTTCATAAAACCTTGAAATCAGGTTTGTTAATGTTGTCTTTCCAACTCCAGTTGCTCCAACTAAAGCAATCATCTGTCCGGACTTAGCTTCAAGATTAATATCTTTTAAAACTGGAACTCCTTCTTCATATTGGAAGTAAACATGTTCAAATCTAATATTCCCTTCAATCTTTTCAACATCATACGCATCAGGAGAATCAATAATATCATTAGGTGTATTTAATACTTCCATGACTCTTTCAGCACCAGCATATGCTTGTTGGGTTGATTCAAGTAAATGAGCGATACTTGTAATTGGTGCATAAAATAATGATAAGTATAAAAAGAATGCAACAATATCAGCTACATTAATTTGATTAAGATATGCAAGATATCCTCCGAAACCAACAACAATTACTGTTCCTAAAGAAGTAATAAATTCAACTGTTGGATGAAAGACTCCACTATAATTTAATGCTTTTAACATGGCTTTTGTAAATGAATTGGCTTTCGTTTTTACTGAGGTTATTTCGTATTCTTCTTGATTAAAAGCTTGAATCTCTTGAATTCCAGAAAAATTATCTTGTAACTTTGCATTTAATTCAGCTTGAGCTTTTTGGGAAACACGAAAATTAGGGCGAACTTTTTTAGAGAAAATCAATCCGGATACTAAAATAAATGGAACTGGAATCCAGATTAGTAATGCTAGTTTTACATTTATCATCAATAAAATTACCAACACCCCCACAAATGTCACAAAGTTTACTATGATTTCCGGGATGATATGTGCAAATAGTAATTCTAGATTTGATGTATCATTAACGACTCTACTCATTAAATCCCCTGTTTGCTTATCATGAAAATATTTCATCGGTAAGCTTTGGATATGGCTATAAACATGCATCCTCATCTCTTCTACAAGATTCCATGCAGCTTTATGTGATAAATAATTTGATAAATATCGAAACAATATTTTACATAAATATAAACCAAAAAGAATTATTGTTAAGTATAGAATTTTTTTTAATCCTTCTTCTGTAACCCCTTCTTCTACAATCCCCGTCATTTCTCTTAAAATACTAGGAGCAGTAAGGTTAATAAATGTTAGTGCGAATGTGCTAATAATTGCAATAATATACAACTTTTTGTATTTTAATGCTTGCCTTGATATTTTTAATAGTAATTTCATCGTATCCCCCTTAGCAATACTCTTTAATAAATTGGATGATTAATAACCTCAATTTTCGGATTTGATTAAGATCACCATTAATAATCATTTGCCGAATATTTTCACGACTAGTTCCAAGAATATTACTTGCAATTCTAGCAATATTAGTTGGTATAATATTTTTCTGAAATGTATGTTCATCTTTTATATTATTATTTAATAAATCCAACTCCTCAATCTTTATTTTATCATAATGTTTAATATTAGTTAAGACATATTTCTTAAAATAATCTTCTTCAATTTTAGTATTTATTGGTAGTAATAAATTGATTAAATTATTTAAATCTGCTTGTTTATCACTTAAACGCGTTTCATATAAATAACTTAAATAAAACATCTCATTAAGAAAATAATCTTCTTTTCTTAAACAATTTATAATCATCTTCACATCTTCATCTTTACATTGCGTAATTGCCTTTAATGCATTATGATAAGCTGGTCCATCTTGCATATTTGAGTCATAATTACTTAAATCTAAAGATAACTCTCCTCCTCCGATACCACATCTTACTTCAATTGGATAACAAAAATCAATTAATAAATAATAATATATAACTGCATCGATCAAATGATAGAATAATCCTTGAATACTATCACCAGAACTAAAAACCATTTTGTATTTTAAATTGTTTATAAATTTTTTGTTTAAAATGGTAATGGCATCGTTAATTTTTAATTGATAATTTTTTCGATCTTCGATACTTAATTCATGTGAATTCTTAATATCGACCATCATTGCATAATACATATTCTTCACCCATTTCAATATATCACAATCAAAATAAAAAAGCAAGTACAATTACTTGCATTTTTGACTTTCAAGCAAAATTGCTTGTATCAATGAAAGAAAACTTATCTACTTTTTGATACTTACTTACATCTGGTATTTTTGGTTTATCAAATTTTAAATCTAGATGTAAATCACCTTCGATAGATCCTTGATGAGTATTATTTTGTAATTTGATATTTGTTTTAATATCAATACTACTTAAAATATTACCAGTATAATTAAGCGTGAGAGTGAGGAAACTATCATTACTGATATAATTTAAAAACTCATCATCAACAATCTTTTCAAGGGTGTCTTTTGTGAAATGGTAAACAAATTGATGACCAAGAAAATATGAATAAATTGTTAACGCATCGAGTGCTTCTGGGCTATCAAGAGATAATTGATTAATATATGTAGATATTAAACCATAAACTTTAAAAAGCAGTTCATTGTTAATATCTTTAAGATTAATATACTCACTTTTCCCTTGATAGTTTACATAAATCTTTTCATCTTTTACAAACACTAAAGCATTATTGTTATTAATTGTTAAGTAATTTAAAATATAATCATTTAAATTGTATGAATCAACTTTAATATCAAATTGATATTTTTCATTTAAATTAATCTTAACATTACCAGTAAGATGAAACTCATCGATAGTTGCATCTTGCATCATTCCTAGCATGATTCTTTTTTCATCATTGTTCATGTGTAATTTTGCAGCCGCTTCACTACAACCGACTAAACTAAACACCAAAATTATAAATAGCAATATTTTTTTCATATATCAACTCCTAAATATATTCTATCTTTATTATTCAATCATTTAATATTGATTATACAAAAACAAAAAAACAAAATAAGTCAAATTAAAAATGCTTGATAATTTTCAAGCATTTTTAATCCGAAGCTTCTGGATCTTCATTACTTACAAGATACTTATGAAATACATATTCACAAATAGCAATTAAAATACCAAATACTAGCGCTGATGCAAAGGTAATCGTAAAATCATCACTTAATAAATCAAATATATAAGCGATGATAGCTGCGATAATCCCATCTGCAATTGAAGCTATAATATTCCCAAATCTCCGCAATAAAATCATATCGCCAATTAAATAATTAATAACTGTTGCAACAACGCTAAAAATCACGATAGAAACAAATGGATTATCTATTAACACATCAAAAGCAAGCCAAGCTGCTAGAAATGTTAATACTAATTTTATAAGTATCGCAACAAATGAACGATTCATTTATCATTTCCTTTCTTGTTTATTAATCAATCTTATTATGTTTAAAATCTATTAAATAATACAAAAAAAAAGAAAAATGAAAAATGTGTCAAAATGACACATAAAATGAAAATTATTTAAAATCAATATTTCAGTTTTTTATCTTTAAGTAATTTTGAATGGATAGTATGTATTCTTTCAATATCATTAATTGTTAATATGTGATTTTCGAAAATGATATCTGGTTTTTCCAAGTCATAAAATTTCCCATCTTTCCATACAATAATTCTAAAACCACTGCTATAGTAAAAAGGTAAACCACATATATAAGATGTTTTTTCATACATTTCACCTGTAGGCATGAAAAAAACAACAGCTCCATTATATATACCATAAAAAAGTCCTATAGATGTATCTATATCATATGATCTTGTAAATTCATTTTGCTTTGAAAAATCTATTTTGATTCTTTCTTCTAATTCTTTATCTAATTCTTCTACTACTACTTTGTTATTGCTTCCAACTAAAAAAGTAGCAAACAAAGAACATAATAAAATTAAAAATAATCTTTTCATTATATCAACCCTCTTTTATTCAACATCATCCCATGATTTATGAATATTATAAATCGAAATAATATTTTCTCTCGATAATATATCATTATTTAATATTCTTGAAACATCTTCTAGATGATCAAAATCATAAAACTCTCCATTTTTCCATACTAAAATCGAAAAGTAACTTGGATAATTAAATTCAAGGTCTAAAATATAATAATGTCTTTTCTGCATCTTGAGGTAAAGGAATAAAAATCACAACAGCATCATTATATATACCATAACATCTACTAGGTATAATTACTGCTTCATATTTGTTTTGATAATCAATTTTTATTTGCTCTTCTATATCTTTTAATATTAAAGTATCAATTTTTTTCTTTATGTTATTTAGTAACACATCATTTATGTTATTATAATAACTTACATCAATATTTTCTAAATTATTACTAATAATATCACTAACTAAAGTAAGATTTGATTTAATAGTAACTGATTCTTCTTTTTCATTAACATACGACTCAAAATGTTCTTTTATATTTTGCTAGTAATTTTCAATATTGTTACGACATCAAATATTATTAAAACAATAGAATATAAAAAGTAATAATATAAATCTTTTCATCCTTTTCTACCTCTTTTTTATAAAAATCAGTAGATTGAGAGTTGTTTATTAGTTTTGGGAAGATGTATTCAAAAATATTAACTAGTAATCTATATCAATTTATAACAACTTTCATGCCATCATAATCCTTTTTCAACTAATAAGACAAATTAAGGTTTCATTTTCGTCGCTATTTTTTAAATTTTTTTTTAATTTTTCTTAATGCCCTTGTATAT
>DATCKF010000045.1:0-3183 GCA_036562395.1 Bacilli bacterium | reverse complement strand
ACCTAAATCTTTATATATATGTAAATTAAATAAACGATCAAAATTCTCTTTGCGGATGGTTGGTCTTTCTAAAAAGGCACTGACAAATTGACCTTGAGGAACAGCTATAATTTCTGAGAATAGTTGCGTAAAGTCTTTGGTTTTTGATACTTTTAAAATCTTTTTAATAAAACTATATACATCACTAACCCCTGAATATAGTTCAGTATCAGTAGCAGCATCAATTATTTTAACTGAGCCACCTTTATTTCTAATCGTCCTTTCAACAATATACTCCCGATCATCATTAGCAATAAAATTAACAACAATTCTTCCCTTTTTTTCATCATATCTTAATAGTTGATTTAAATTGCCTTTTGAATAATTAAATAAAGCAACACCGATACTTTCAATAATTGTTGATTTACCGCTCCCATTTAATCCTAAAATGCAATTAATTCCTTGATATAAATTTATTTCTTCATAAACATAACTTTTGATGTTTTCTAAGATAACTTTTTTTATAATCATATACTTTCCTCATCTTCCAAAGTTTTGATGATATCATCTTCATTAACTTCTTCGGTTAACATCTTCGTCACATTAAGGATTAATTCCGATAGCTTTTCAGGATTAGGAGTTGATGGATAATTAATTTTTATTTCATCTTTAATTAATTCGCTAATAATCATATCTAAATCATCAACATTTGCTTCATGTTTTACATTAAGTAAATTGACATAATTATTAACTTCAATTTGAACAACCTTTTTTTCTTCAAAATATGATTTGATTGCATTAATATCTATTAAATAAGGATTGAAATCAACTTGTCCATACAAATTCACTTCAACAATATCCTCGCAACTTATTTCTTCATGATGATCCTTAATTAATTTTAATACTTCATCTGGATTTTTGATATTACTTACATCAAAGCGTAAGAAAATTGTTTTACGAGGATTACTGTTAATGTATTTGATATTTTTAATTTTTTTATTTTCAACCTGGACATGATAAAAACCTTTATCATCACTCCTTAATCCATCACGAAGGCGAATATTTTCTAATGATCCAGGATTATAGGCAAAATCATATAATTCATAACGATTATGGATATGACCTAATGCAAGATAATCAACATTATTTTTTAATTGTAAAATAACTTCACCTTTAACATCACCCATATCTTGTCCATATAAACGATTTATAGCTGCATGTAACATTAAAATGGTGAATTTATTGCTATGAGGAATGATTTTATGTAAATCAAGCAAATATTTTTCGGTTGAACCTCCAAAATAATCAAGACCGATAATACGATATTCATTACTTTCAATGATATTCCCTTGATTTTCATATGAAGATAGAGTTATTTTTCCATCTATTATTTTTGTCTTTAATAACTTCAAATAATTTTGGGATTGTAAAAAAAGAAGCCATGAATCTTCATCAACAAAATACGCTTGATCATGATTCCCCTCAATCGCAATAATGTCAAGATCATTATCTTTCGCTTTCTTTAAAATGTTAATGGTTTGATCTAATGTTTTGGGATTTATAGCTCGTAATTGAAAAAAGTCTCCACTTACTAAAATTAATTTAATATTATTTTTGATTGCATAATCAATAACATTATTAAATGCCTTAAAGAAGTCAAGGAAACGTGTTTCATTATGATTAGGATAACATCCTAAATGGATATCAGCACAATGAATAAATTCAAACATCTACTTCACCTCTTTTTCTTATATTCTAACATATAAAATAATTTTTATATACATAATTTATTTTTTTTTTAATATATTTAGATAGGGGGATAATATGGCGGTAGTACTACATAATGAAGAAGAAGTTAAACTTCTTGCACGATTAATGCGAGCAGAAGCTGAAAGTGAAGGGCAACTAGGAATGTTGCTTGTTGGAAATGTGGGAATTAATCGTGTCCTTGCCCGATGCTTAGATTTTGTAAATATTAGGACCATCACCGATATGGTTTATCAACGTCCAGGAGGATTTGAATCAACATTATACTCATACTTTTATCAAGCTGCAAGAAGTATGGATATTCGCTTAGCAAGAAGATGCATCAATGGAGAAAGATTTTCTCCTGCTGAACGTGCTTTATGGTTTTATGCTGCTGGTGAAGCTTCTTGCAGAGCACAATGGTTTGGGCAATGGAATACCGGACGTTTCAAATCCCATTGCTTTTATGCCCCACTAGAAAGTGAAAATTGTTTTTAGGAGGAGTTTATGAATTATTATCAACAACCTTTAGTTTATGGACCTGGGTTTACTTTGCCACAGCCAATGTTTACACCACAATTTGCTGTTCCTGAACAACCAGCAGAAATGCCACAAGTTTTGCCAACAACACCAAGACGAATCGAACAATCATATATCGAAAATATTTTGCGTTTGAACATTGGTAAAGTTGCAACTGTTTACATGAATTTTGAAAATAGTCAATGGGGATCTAAAATTTTTAAAGGAACCGTTTTAGCTGCTGGAACTGATCACATCATTTTGCGTGATCTAAATTCGGAAGTGCGTTATATCTTGCTTATGATTTACTTGAATTATATAACATTCGAAGAAGATATTGAATACGAATATCCATTTCGAAAGAAATCAAAATGAGATGAAAAAACTCTAATATCACTATTAGAGTTTTTTGTATTAATAACTATTTAGTGTTTTGGTTGTTGTTACGATTTCGACTTGTTTGTTGGCGATGATTTGCATATTGACGTTCATTATCTAAATTTGGGAAATATGAATCATAACCAAACTCATAATCATAATCATCATTGTTTTGATTATGTTTTCTTTGCAAGTCGACGTCTGTCATCGTCTGATTTCTGCGATTTACATCGGAACCAGTGAAACTATCATTCCCAATCTCATAATTGTACTTGCTGTCATTATTTTGTCTCTGACGGGCAGTTACATTTGATTGAGTAGGGGTTTGCGTTTTTTGCCTTTGATTATCAAAATCAGTGGCACATTCCAAGTTCTTGTTTCGCTTTTTTTCGTTGTCTTTCATTTCATTCCTCCAATGTATTTATTAATACGCTTCTATTTTTCGCGATTAATAAACCTTTATGCTTGGAATTAAAATGCATTCGTAAATTGATAAACGTTTAAGCGATTAACAATTAAACCAATAATAATGCTCGTAATTAAGGATATTAAAACTAAAAT
>DATCKF010000008.1:0-8130 GCA_036562395.1 Bacilli bacterium | reverse complement strand
AATCGTCGTAATATCTTAATTGGCGAAGTTTGGGAAGATGCTTCAAATAAAGTTGCTTATGGAGTAAGAAAGCATTATTTTAATGGTTCACAACTAGATTCTGTCATGAATTATGTATATAAAAATGCAATTATTTCTTTTCTAAGAGAAAATAATGTTTTACACCTTCGTAATGCGATTAGACGGATATTAAACAATTATCCGCAAGATGTTGTCAATAAATTGATGAATGTCCTTGATACTCATGATACTGCACGTATTATTAATAATTTTGCCTATGTTTTAAATCCTCCAAAAGATAAAGCTGCACAATATCGAATGACAGAACTCGAGTATCAAAATGCTTTAAGAAAAATGAAAATGGCAGTAATCTTACAATTTACTCTTCCAGGTGTCCCTTGTATATATTATGGTGATGAAGTAGGTTTATCAGGGTTTGATGATCCATTCTGTAGAAGGGCATTTCCATGGGATAATATTAATCATGAATTATTAACTTGGTATCGTCAACTTGGAAAAATTCGTAATGATAAAGTATTTGTTGATGGAGAATATCAAGAAATATTAGCTCAAAATAATATTTTCATCTTTGCTCGGGAAAAGATAAGCAAGGTTATTATAATCATTAATAATAGTGATGAAGATTATAATTATCCAATCTCTGGTTTTGATATGCTTGAAGAAAAGTATGTAGATAAAGCAAATGTATCGAGCCAGAGTGGAATGATTATCAAGGTAAAGTAAAACAAGATTTGAAATCTTGTTTTTCTTTATATAATATTTTCCTTTATATTTCTAAATCTCTATGATATAATGAGAAAAAGGAGTGTTGATATGAAGTATAAGAAGATTATTTTTATTCTCATACTAATGTTTAATTTTATGATTATCATGGGACTAACAGAAGTAAAAGCTGCAACTAGTGAAGCTTATAATATTGTTACTAATCCTGGCGAAGATATGTCGACATCAGTCCAAATAAATTGGCATTCGAATATTAATGATACTTTTTTAGAGTATACAAAAGTAAGTGATACAGAATATCAGAATAAAGTCGTTGTTCAACCTGAAGTGCGTACCTTTAGCAAACCTGCAAATGAAAATGGATATTTATCACAAGGTTTTTCGCAACGTTATGTTTGCACAGTGGTTCTTGAAAATTTAGACCCAGGGACAAAGTATATGTATCGTGTTGGTAAAACATCTTTCTCAGATAATTATTATTTTGAAACTGCATCAGGTTCTGGTGATTTTTCATTTGTTCATATTACTGACCCTCAATATGCCAATGAAAGTGGTGCGGAAGTATTTAATACCTTATTAGGAAAAGCATATGAAATGGCAGATGTAAAGTTTTCCTTCTTTACTGGTGATGTTGTTGACCGTGGAGGAGTTGAAAGTCAATGGACAATGTTTTTTACCCGTAGCAATATCAACAAAGGAATTATTGCTACAGGTGTTGGAAACCATGAATATTATGATGCTTCAAGTACCCCAAAGACTTATAATAATAGTTGGTATAACGCTTTTCATAATAACCCTAAAAACGGACCTGAAAAAGTTTTAAACAGTAGTTATTATTTTGTTTATAATAATGTTCTTTTCATCATGCTTGATTCTGAAAGTAAAGAACTAGAAGCTTTAAAGACATGGTTTTCAAAAGTTGTTGAAGAAAATTTCGATCGAAAATTTATTATTGTTGGAATGCATAGAAGTATGTATGGAAGTATTTATGCCGATCATAGTGTTGCTGTAAGACGTAATTGGCAAGGATTATTTGATAAATATGGTGTTGACTTAGTTTTATCAGGACATGATCATGTTTATGCTCGTAGTCATCGCGTTTATAAAAATAAAATTTCAGATAATTCAATATATGGTACAACTTATGTCATCGGTGGTAGTGGGGGATTGAAATTTTATGGCGGTAAAGCTAATGAGATGTATGCGAAATTAGTGGAATATACTTCAGTTGCTAATATCATTACTGTAAGTAATAATAGTATTTCCGCACAATTAATTAACAAAGATGGCAATGTTTTAGATACATTTTCGATTAGTAAAAGGCGCATCGGAACGAAAGATTCAAATTTTAATAAAGAAACTTTCTTAGAAAATATTTCAATTGAACAAAATGATGCTAAAACTGCAGGAACACTCAAATGGGATGATAATTTCTATGGAAATGTTGTTGAAATAGGTATTAGACGTGAAAATAGTAGTTCATATATGGCTAGTTTGTATTTATATAATTATAAGCAAACAGAATTAGCTTTTGATGGAATTAAACCTAAGGATTTAAATAAGTTTTTCGTCGATGTTCGTTTTGCTGATGGAACTGTGGAAACTCGAGAAATGACTGTGGATAATGTTGAACCATATTATCCATCGCTTTCTGAAGTATTAGAAGATATCAAAAATAATATTAATCAATCAATTCGAAGTATCATTTTTAAAGAAGAAGAATAACAAAAAGAGGTCAATTTGACCTCTTTAATTATTATTAACAAGATTCTTAAATGTTTTAAAAATTAATTGATTATTGACATCGTCAATATCTTTTTCTGGATGCCATTGAAATGAAATAATTGGTAAAGTTTTATGAATCATCGCTTCAATGACACCATCTTCACTTGTTGCAATAACTTCAAAATCATCTGCAACCCGATCAAGAACTTGATGATGATAACTATTTGTTTCAAAGACTTCTGGAAAATCAAAATAACGGTTTTTCACACTTTTAACTTTATGTTTTGTATTTTGATGACTACTACCAATGTCTTGAATTAATGTTCCTCCTAAAAAAACATTAATTGATTGATGGCCACGGCATATGCCCATTAATGGCTTTTTATGCTTAACAGCATGTAAGATAACTGCTTGATCTAATTTATCTAAATGGTCATCACAACCTTTAGATTCCCCAACATTTGATTGCTGGTAATATGATGGATTAATATCGGATCCTCCAGCAACAATAAAACCATCACAAAGTGCTAATACATCATCTAAATTTGGATTATCCAATGTTAGGATAATCGTATTAAATCCCATTTTTATAAGTGGTGTTAAATATCTTTCGTTAATGAATTGCTGACGGTTGTCGATATCTCCAGTAACTCGAGATGTAACACCGATTAATTTTGTTGGCATGATTAAATAGATTTTCTCCTTATTTTCCCTATTTTTCTTCAAATTTCATTATACTAAATCTCTTTTTTAAAAGCAATATAATTATCCATTTTTCTTCAAGCATATATTACCAAAATTATGAATAAGATTTAAAGTAGTATGATTTTAGGGGGATCGTATGGAAGAATTATATTCTAAAGATATTGAAGAAATATTTGCATCTTTAAAGACTAATGAATTTGGTTTAAGTAAAAAGGTAGCTCTTCAAAATTTAAAAAAATATGGATATAATGAGATTGTAGAAAAAGAGAAGAAGAGTAAAGCTCGGGTCTTTTTAGAACAATTTCAAGATTTATTAGTCATTTTATTAATTGCATCAGCAATCATATCTACTTTTCTTGGTGAAATTGAATCAATGATTGTAATCTTTTTTGTTATTACTTTAAATGCGATTCTAGGTACATATCAACATTTTAAAGCTGAAAAATCTATTGCGAGTTTAAAAATATTATCTAGTCCATTTGTTACTGTCATTCGTGAAAGTGAAGAAATGAATATTCCTGCTCGGGAAGTTACTGTTGGAGATGTTGTTGTCATTAAAGCAGGAGATATGATAGCTGCTGATGGGAGAATATTTTATGATAATGATTTAGAAATTAATGAAAGTTCATTAACAGGAGAGTCACAAGGAATTCCAAAGACAAGTAAGACCTTGACTGGTTCAAAATTGATCTTGGGAAATCAACAAAATATGGTTTTCTCAGGAACTTCTTGTATTAAAGGTTATGGTAAATATGTTGTTACGAAGACGGGAATGGATACTGAAATTGGTAAAATTGCCAAACTGATAAGTGAAGCTAAAATTAAGAAAACACCATTACAAATTAGTTTAGATAGTTTCAGTAAAATTTTAGCGATTGCGATTATTGTGATTTGTGGAATTGTTTTTTTACTTTCAATATATCGGCATATATCGATTTTAGATTCTTTAATGTTTGCAGTATCGTTAGCAGTTGCAGCCATCCCCGAAGCTTTGAGTACGATTGTTGTAATTGTATTGGCAATTGGGACTGAAAGAATGGCAGCAATCAATGCAATTATCAAAGAATTAAAAGCCGTTGAAGGGCTTGGATGTATTAATGTTATTTGTACTGATAAAACTGGTACTTTAACACAAAATAAAATGGCTGTAAAGGATGCTAAATATTATGGTAACGAAGATTTATTCTTTGAATGTTTAACATACAGTTCGAATGGCGGTAATCCTACTGAAGATGCTATTTTAGAATTTACAAAAAAGCATAAAAACATCCGTAACGGAAAAAAGCTTACGGAATTATCATTTACATCTGCTCGAAAAATGATGAGTGTTTTATATCAAATTGATAATCAAAACATTATGTACACTAAAGGGGCAAGTGAAGTTGTTCTTAAAAAAGTAAAATATATTAAAACCGAAACAGGACATCGTTTATTATATGATGATGATCTCAAGGAAATAAATAAAATAATTGATGAAAATACATCTCAAGGTTTACGGGTAATGGTTTTTGCTTATAAAGATTTGGGTTTTCAAGAGACAATTACAAATGCTGATGAAAATGATTTAATATTTGTTGGTTTAATTTCTTTAGTTGATCCATTACGACCGGAATCAAAAATGGCTGTTCGTGATTCTTTTCTTGCAGGTATTAAACCAGTAATGTTAACTGGAGATCATAAAAAGACTGCCTTATATATAGCCAAGGAAACAGGGATTTATCATGATGGAGATTTAATTGTCAGTGGTGAAGAATTAGATCAACTTAGTGATGAAGACTTGTATCATAAAATAGATAAAATAAGTGTTTATTCGCGATTAACTCCAACTCATAAGATTAGGATAGTTGAAGCATGGCAGAAGAAGGGTGCTATCGTTGCCATGACTGGAGATGGAATTAATGATGCCCCAGCATTAAAACAAGCTGATATTGGTATTGCTATGGGAAAGAGCGGTACTGAAGTTGCCAAAGAAGCTTCCGCAATGGTTCTAACTGATGACAATTTTTCAACAATCATCAAAGCTGTCGCTAATGGTAGAAATGTTTATCAAAACATTCAAAATGCCATTCGGTTTTTACTATCAGGAAATTTTGCTGGAATTATTATTGTCCTCTTTGTCTTCTTATTTGATTTACCATTACCGTTTGTAGCTGTCCATTTATTATTTATAAATTTATTAACCGATAGTTTACCAGCAATCGCCATTGGTATGGAAGATGGTAATAATAAAGATTTATTAAAAAGACCACCACGAAAAGCAAATGAACATTTTATCAATAAAAAATTGCTTGCGAAAATTGCAATTGAAGGGGTATTAATAACGATATTTGTGTTGTTAAGTTATTTCACTGGACTTACAACAAGTAGTGATGTTGCAAGAACGATGACCTTTTCAACATTATGTCTTGCCCGACTGTTTCATAGTTTTAATTGTGTTCGTGCTAAATCTTTCTTGGTGACAGGATTTAAAAATACATATTTAGTATTAACATTCTTAATTGGATTGGTATTAATAAATGCGGTCTTATTTGTCCCTGAATTACAAGAAATGTTTGTTGTCACACAATTAACAAAAGAACAAATTATATCTGTTTATGGATATAGCATTATGCCAACAATTTTACTGCAAATGCATGCAATTATCAAATATCAAAATTAAAAAATGGATTTCTTTATCCATTTTTAATTTTTTCAGTGATATATTCCGCAAGTTCTTCTGGTACATAATCTTTAATATCTGCTCCAAATAAAACTAATTCTTTGATTGAGGAACTTGATAAAAAGAGATTATGAGCTGAAGGAAATAAGATAAAAGTATCGATATTTTTATCTATTGAACGATTAAACTGAAATAATGTAATTTCATGTTGATAATCGTTAAAGTTTCTTAATCCTCGGATAATGACATGTGCATTTTTGCTTCGAGCATAATTTAATACTAAGCATTTACTGCTTTCAACAACCACATTTGGAAATTTCTTGGTTGCAATTTGTAACATCTTTACTCTTTCTTCATCAGTGAAAAGATATTTTTTATTAGGGTTTATGGAGACTAGGACATATAATTTATCAAATACTTGTGCAGCTCTTTCAATAATATCTAAATGTCCATTAGAGACAGGATCAAATGATCCAGGATATACTGCTACTTTCATTTTTCCACCTCGATAATAATAGTATATACTAATTTTATAAAAAATGCAAATATTTCACCTAATTGAAAGTGTAAAAAATAGGTTTTCCCTTTGACTTATTTTTCCGTTTGTAGTATGATAGAATAAAGGGAGTGAGAGTTTTGAATGCAAAAACGATAATCAAAAATGTCCTTTCAAGAAAAGTAAAATCAATCATATCATTATTTTTCTTTATGCTTCTTTCAATTGCCTTAAAAATAAGTATTCCTTTAATTATATATCATGTTATTGATAATATTATTCTAGCCGGGGATGCAGATAGTAAGCGCATATTATTTTGGGTGATGATGACTTGTTTATGTGCTCTTTGTGCTTTTTTATTCGATATGAAAAGAATTAAAAAGACTTTTACATTAGGAAATGAAGTTACCGCAAGTTTAAGTCAAGCTGCGCATTCAAGTCTCTTACGTTCAGAAGTACTTGAAGTAAATAAACTTGAATCTGATGACATTTATCAAAAAATAACAACTCAGGCACAAACGATTGGGCAAAAATATATTTCATCAGGACTTTTAAAGGTTTTATATCAAACATTATTGTTTTTAAGTATTATCATCACTTTTGCAGTTATTAATCCATGGTTTTTACTTTATACATCGATAAGTATTCCAGCTTATTATTTTATATCCAAACAAATTAAAAAACTGATTGTTAGACGTAAAAATATAGATATTGAAGTAAATCACAATTTTTCAGAACATTTGCAAAAGAATATTGAAGATGTTAAAAATATTAAGTTATTAAATGGAATTACGACAGAAGAAAATACTTATCATGAATTATTAAAAGAAGTAAATAAATCATATCAAAAGAAATTATCCTTAGAAAATCTCGACAATCATTTATTATCAACATTAATCATGAATTTATTATTTGCTTCCATCATTGGTTTTGGCTCATGGATGGTTTTAAATGGTGGCTCCGCTTCTTTAGGTGATATGGTCTATTTCTTTCTTTTAATGCCAAGTGTTTTTACCGCATTTAAGATAATTGTTGATACGAAAATATTGCCATATCATTATCGTCATGCTTTTGATGAACTTAATGAAATATTACAATTACGTCCGGAAAATCGTGCTTTTACAGTTCAAAGTTTAGAAGAAATTTATAGTTTTAAATTTAAAGATGTTTATTATGATTATGGTAAGGATTCAACATTTTTTCTTAAAGATATAAATTTTGAATTGAAAAAAGGCGAGAAATTAGGAATTTTAGGTTTATCCAAAAGTGGTAAGACGACGATTACTGATTTAATAACGAAAATAATCCGTCCTCGTCAAGGAAGTATTACTATAAATAATTGTGATATTAACCGTATTGATACATATTATTTACGGGAATTAATATCCATTGTTCCGCAAAACTTCAAACTAACAAAAGATACAATTGTTGATAATATTATATATCCTTATAGCTTTGATGATTATAAATATAATGACGCCTTAAATAAATGTCGCTTAAAACCATTAATTTTATCATTAAAGAAAAAAGAAAATACATTAATTAGTGAGATTAATTTAAGTGAAGCAGATCGTCAAAGAATTGCTGTTGCTAATGCTTTTTATAAGGATGCGAAAATCTTTGTCTTTGACGAAGTAACTTCAAAAATGGATCAAGCGATGGAAAAAGATATTATGGATGAAATCTATCGTTTGAAAAATAAAATTATCGTTATTATTTCCAATCGTATTTATAATTTAGTTGATTGTGATAAAATTTTAATATTAAATAACGGGAAGATTGTTGAATATGGAAAGACATC
>DATCKF010000044.1:0-1685 GCA_036562395.1 Bacilli bacterium | reverse complement strand
ATCTTCAGGATAAGAATCCCATTTCCATGTGATATCCCAATATCCTTCCTCATTACGCATCTTCATGATCATATTGATTTCTTTTAAAACGAGATCCCGATGTTCATCAAAACCAAAACTTGCAGGATTATCAAAAAATTGTAATGGTCGGACACAATATTCAGTAAACCATTTAGATTCATCTTTTTCAATAACTGAGGAAATTGTTGATAAGAAAAGAGGTAAAAATTCATCCCATCTTGCAAAATGATTATAATTCGCAACAGCATTTATCATATCAAGATAACATCTAAGTTCATGCATTTCTTTAGTTGGTTTATCAATAAAATCAGCAATCGCCTTTTCAATAATTTTAATTGCAAAGTTACTTTCATAAGAATTAGGTAATGAATGCTTATAAATGAATCCTGCAATTGCAATCGTCGGATTATATCCCCAGATATGTCTTCCTTCTACATATGTCCACCATGGAGCATGAGGATAGTCGTTATTAGAGGGGATTGTTGAAAAAAAGAAATCATTTTCTTTGGGTGCATAATTCATAAAATAAGCAATTAAATTCTGAACAATTGGATCGGTTGAAGATAATTCTAATTCATCAATAATTTCAAATGCCATCATTGATTGGACAGGACTGGAGTTAGGATTAACACAATCAGGCTCTAAACCATGACCAAACCCTCCATCCTTATTTTGATATGATTCTAAAATATCAATAACATCTTCTCTACTACCATCTAAAAATAAATACTTATATCTTGCCACATCTAATGGTCGACCATGACGATAAAGCCACTTAATTGTTTTTTCCATGTTATCCTTCCTTAAATTTAGATTATTTCCTTATAAATATTGCTTTAACTTTTCATTTAATTTTTTATACACATGTTCAATCATCCATACTTCAGTTGGCACTGTTAATGCTTCATGTAAATTAAACCATCTAACACCTTTATTTTCATCTTGCTTAATAAATAAAGGATCATTTTCATCTGCTTCCAGCAAATATGTGACATTAATATGTATATGACTTGAAACATACTTTCCATTTTTAATATGTCCAGGAACACATAAGTTTTCAAGTGAAAAGATATCTTTTATAATCTCATGAACATGTACAATTCCTGTTTCTTCTTTTGCTTCCCGCAAAGCAACCGCCAAAAGATCATCTTCCCCATCAGCATGTCCACCTGTCCATGACCATGAATCATATATCTTATGATAAGCAAGAAGAATCTTTGTCCGATCTTTATTGACAATCCAACTTGATGAAGTGATATGAGCGATTTTATTTTCTCGACTTAAAATATTATCAAACTTATTAATGTAAGCGATAGCAATTTTTTGATCTACTTCTTCTTGTTCATTAAATGGTTGATATTTTATAATGTTTTCTAAAAAGTTCATATTATCTCCTTTGGAAAAAGGGGATTAATCCCCTTAATTAAGTCTTACATTCAGAAAATTAATAAATAGAAAATTCACTTACAGTGATAATGAAAATCATTTCATAAAATGTTAAAGCTTAATAAGTATTGATTCATTTTTATAATTTTGTTACATATGCTTTATTATATAATTGTAAAGGTGTTAAATTTTCCTTTTTTAATGATTCAAATATGTAAATATATTTTTCATTATAACGATTTAATTTATCACCTTCAGTTATTTGACGATTATAAAAC